>JALDXP010000099.1:0-9345 GCA_032154885.1 Actinomycetota bacterium | reverse complement strand
CCGAGCCCGGTGACGGCGACCCGCCGTCGCTCGGGTGGCATCAGATCAGCCTCCGAGCTTTCCGTACACCACGTCGATCGCCTGGCCCACAGTCATGATCGACTCGGCCTCATCATCCGGGATCTTCACCCCGAACTCGTCTTCGAGGGCCATGAGAAGCTCCACGACGCCCAGGCTGTCAACGTCGAGGTCCTCCTCGAAATGCGCCTCCTCGGCGATCTTGGACTGTTCCAGCCCGAGCTCCGACACGAGCACCTCGCTCAGCCGGTTGGCTACTTCGCTTCTTTCCACTGTTCCTCCTTTTGGTTGTTGGTTGGCAGAAAACTACAGGGCAAGGCCGCCGTCGACGGCCAGCACCTGACCGGATATGTACGAGGCGGCGTCGGAAACGAGGAACTCGACCGCGCCGGCTACCTCGTCGGCCTCGCCGAACCTGCGCAAGGCGGTGCGACTCACGGCCTCGTCTTTGACCCCCTGGCTCAGATCCTCGGTGAGGTCGGTTGCGATGAAGCCCGGTGCCACCACATTGACCGTGATCCCCCGGGACCCGACCTCTTTCGACACCGCCTTGGAGAAGCCGATCATCCCGGCCTTCGAAGCGGCGTAATTCGATTGCCCGGCATTGCCGGTGATCCCGGCGACCGAGGCGATGGAAACCACCCTTCCCCAGTGCGCCCTGAGCATGGGGCGAAGAGCCAGGCGCGTACAGACGTACACCGACTTCAGATTGGTCGCGATGACCCTGTCGAAGTCGTCCGCGCTCATCCGCAGCAGGAGGTTGTCAGCGGTGATTCCGGCATTGTTGACCAATACGGTGACCGGGCCCAGATCAGCCTCGACCGAGGCAAACATCGCAGCCACCTGATCGCCATCGGAGACGTCTGCCTTGTAGGCGACGGCTGTCCCCCCTGACTGGCCGATCTTTTCCACCACCTCGGCCGCAGCTTCGGGCTGCCTGGCGTAGTTCACCGCGACCGGGTGACCGGATGAAGCAAGACGAACCGCAATCGCCCGGCCGATCCCCCTCGAACCACCGGTGACCAGGGCGACCCTCCCCTCGGCGCCATCAGTCACGTGAGCTTTTCGGGGAGGCCGAAGAAGTCGAAGTTGGCCTGGAGCAACTCCATCGCGCTGCGATCAGGCGGTGGAAGCTCGGCATCACTCTCGCCGAGTGGCTCGACGCGCTCACCCCACCGGTATACGGCCGATCCCCAACTGAGCCCTCCGCCGAATGCGGTGAACACGATGTTGTCTCCGGGCTTCACCCGTCCCTGTTCCAGGGCCTCGGTGAGAGCAACGGGGATCGTCGCCGCGGATGTGTTGCCATACGACTCGATGTTGATGAACACCTTGCTCTCGTCGATGCCGAGACGGCGAGCAGTGGCGTCGATGATCCTGGTGTTGGCCTGATGGGGAATGACCAGGTCGACATCATCCAATGAGAGACCGGCATCCTTGATGGCACGAGCTGCCGAGTCACCCATCGTGGTGACCGCACGCCGAAAGACCTCCGGCCCTTCCATGCCGATCGCCGACTCCCGAGGATCGATCGGCCCCGGGTCACCCGAGCTGCCATCCCTCGGCACCGCCAGGATGTGGCCTACGGATCCGTCCATGCCCAGTTCCGAGGAGAGAAGGCCGACCGGCTGGTCCGTCGCCTCCAGCACCACCGCTCCGGCGCCATCGCCGAAAAGCACACACGTGGTCCTATCGGTGAAGTCGGTGACGTAGTGGAGCTTCTCCGTTCCGACGAGCAGGACCGTGTTGTTGGTGCCGCCACGGATCATGTTGGTGCCGACCACCAGCCCGTAGACGAACCCGGAGCAAGCGGCGTTGAGGTCGAGGGCGGCTGCGTTCCAGGCGCCCATGTGCTTCTGCACGACCGACGCCGTAGACGGGATGATCGAGTCGCCTGAGCACGTCGCCACGAGAATCAAGTCGAGATCGTTCACGGTCTTGCCGGCTGCGGCCAGCGCCCGCAGACCGGCCACAGCAGCCAGCTCAGACGCCTCGACGTGGCTGATCCGCCGCTCCTTGATGCCGGTCCTCGTGGTGATCCATTCGTCGGAGGTGTCGACCAGCTGCTCGAGATCGTGATTGCTGAGCACGTTGGGGGGCATGCACATACCCCAGCCTGTTATCTCGGCGTTTCTCATACCAGTCTCCTCAGTGTTCGCCCATCGTAACGACGGCATCCAACGCGGTCCGGACGTCGTCGATTCGGGAGATCGTGTGCACTTCGGCGCCCTCGATAGTTCTCCGGGCCAGACCTGCGGTCACATCGCCAGGGCCGACATGGATGAACGTGTCGATGCCGGCGGCCGACATGTCGAGGAGGGAATCGGAAAAGAGGACGGGCTCGACCATCTGACGAGCGAGAAGATCGCCGATCTCGCCGGTCTTGTGTGGTCGGGCAGTCGTGTTTGACCAGACCGGAAACGACGGATCGGACATCTCGACCGCCCCTAGAGCGGTCATCAGCTCTTCCCGCGCCGGGGCCATGAACTGGCTGTGAAACGCCCCAGCCACCTTGAGTGGTACCACTCTCCGTATCCCGAACCGGGATCCGTTCTCCCCCAACCACTCGAGATCGTCCTTTCCCCCAGCCACGACGATCTGTCCCGGAGCATTCACATTGGCCACGGCCAACCGGCCGCCCAGGTCACGGCGGGCCTGCGTCAATTCCGAAGCTTGCTCCCGGTCGGCGCCCATCAACGCTGCCATGCCGGAGCCCTCACGATCGGCGGCGCGGGCCATAGCCCTGCCCCTCAACGCAACTAGACCGAGGGCGGTGTCGAAGTCGAAGACCCGGGCCGCGGCGAGGGCGGTGTACTCCCCGAGCGAGTGTCCGGCCGCACCCCCAGGGGTCAGGTGGTTCTCTTCGACCACCATCTCCCACAATGCATAGGACAGGGCGAAGAGCGCCGGCTGGGCGTGCTGGGTGCGGGTCAGCTCCTCCTCAGGTCCCTCCAGGCAAAGGCTTCGCAGGGAGAAACCGAGAATCTCGTCGGCGCGGTCGCCGAGCAAGTCGTCCCTCGCATCGAAGAGGTCGGCCCCCATTCCCACGGTCTGACTTCCCTGACCCGGGAACAGGATTCCGACACTCACCTGTATCCGACTCGGGTCGGCCCTCCCCCGTTACGGCAGGGTCGCGAGCAGACGGTCTGCGTCGGAGGCATCGACATCGCGGTGAGTGACGATCCGCCAGCCACCACCGATTGGGGGGTTGACCTTGATCCCGGCGCCGTGCAGACGCGCCTTCATCTCCGGCCATTCGATACCGAGGGCGGCGAACTGGACCCTGACCATGTTGGTCTCGACCAGGGAGGGGTCCACGGCGTCGGGGAACTTCTCGGCAATTGCATCGCCCAGCCCACGAGCCAGCGCGTGGTCTTCGGAGAGTCGATCACGACCAGCGAGGGCAACCCGCGCCGCGGCGGCGATCACCCCTGCCTGACGCATCCCGCCGCCGAGTCGCTTGCGGAGATACCGGATTTCAGAGATCAGGTCCTCCGGGCCACAAACGATGGACCCGACTGGCGCCCCCAGCCCCTTCGAGAAACAGAACTGAATGGTGTCCGACACCGCGGCGTACCGATCGACGGGGACACCGCTGGCAGCGACGGCGTTGAAGATCCTGGCGCCGTCGACGTGGATCTTGAGACCATGCGTCCTGGCCACCTCGGAGGTCTTCTCCATCACGTCGAGTGGTATCACCCGGCCTCCGGAGAGATTGTGGGTGTTCTCCCAGACCATCAAGCCGATCCTGGGGAAGAAGCCGGACATGGCCATCACTCGCTCCACGTCCTCGGGCTCGATCCGGCCGCCGTCCCCGTTCACGGTGCGAAAACCCACGCCGGAGAGAGCCTGGGGAGCGCCGGCCTCGATGCTGCGCACATGGCTCCCCTCGTGGGCGAGGACCTCTTCGCCCGGGTTCGTCTGCGCCATGATGGAAAGCTGGTTCCCCATCGTTCCGGTGGGCACGTAGATGGCGGCCTCCTTGCCGGTCACTTCCGCCGACTCCTCCTCGAGCAGATTGACCGTGGGATCGTCCGAGTAGACGTCGTCACCGAGTGGCGCCGTCGCCATGGCCTGCATCATCTCCGGCGTCGGACGGGTCACGGTGTCGGAGCGGAAGTCGGCTGTGCCGTCCGGGAAAGGCATTCGACCAGGCTACAGACGGTCGAGGGCTTGCCCGATCCGGGCCACGGCATCTTCGATCCGGGGACCTTCCTCGACGAGGGCGAACCGGACGAAGCCCTCACCGCTCGGGCCGAAGCCGACCCCGGGGCTGATCGCAACCCCTGCGGCCTCGAGGAGGTGGATCGAGAACTCGGCCGAGGAGAGGTCCTCGTAAGGGCCGGGAATGGGGGCCCAGACGAACATGGTCCCCCGCGGGCGATCCATCTTCCAGCCGAGATCGGCCAGACCGTCGACCAAGATGTCCCGGCGCTCCTGGTACACGGCGTTCACGTTTTCGACGAACTCGTCGCCCTCGTTCAATGCGGCGGCGGCGGCGATCTGGATCGGCTGGAAAGTCCCGTAGTCGAGATAGCTCTTCAGCTTGGCCAGGGCTGCGACCACATCTTTGTTCCCTGCCATGAATCCGACCCGCCAGCCCGCCATCGAATGGCCCTTGGTCAACGAGTAGATCTCGACTGCGACTTCCCTTGCCCCCGGAACCTCGAGTAGCGACGGAGGTCGATAGCCGTCGAACCCGATGTCGGCATAGGCAAAGTCGTGGACGAGGACGACTTCGTTCTCCCGGGCAAGATCGACGAGTCGCTCGAAGAACCCGAGGTCGACCGTTGCGGCCGTGGGGTTATGGGGGAAGCTGACGATGATCACTCTGGGCCGCGGCCACGAGTCGTGGAACATCCGGTGCACCACGTCGAAGTAGTCCGCCTCGGAGCCGATCGGGGCGGTTCGCACCTCCGCCCCGGCTATCACCGGGGCGTAGATGTGGATTGGATAGGAGGGATCGGGAACGATCGCTGCGTCCCCGGGTTGGAGAAGGACCCACATCAAGTGGGACAGACCTTCCTTCGAGCCGATCGTCGAGATCACTTCGGTTTCCGGGTCGAGCTCCACCCCAAAGCGGCGGCGATAGCGCCCGGCCAGCGCCTCTCTCAGGTCATCGATGCCACGAGAAGCGGAATAGCGATGATTTGCCGGTTGTCGGGCTGCCTCGACGAGAGTGTCGACCGCAATATCGGGAGACGGGATATCGGGGTTGCCGAACCCGAGATCGATGACGTCCACCCCGGCGAGACGGGCCGAGACCTTCCGTCGATTCACTTCGGCAAAGGCATAGGGGGGCAGTGACCCGATCCGTCTGAAGTCGAACATGAGACAGGTCAAAGTAGCTCAGGACGAGAAAAACCCCGATTCAATGTCCGCCCTCCGGGGGTCGGTCGGGAGATGGCTTACCCGAAGATGCGATCCAGAGTTTGGGTCAGGCGCTTCGGGACGATGCTCCGGGCCACCCCGGTGACGTCCCGGATCATCGCGAGCAGGTCCCCCGGGCCGTCCCAGTGCTCCGCCACGACGTCGGGTCCCGAGCGCTCGATCAGCGAGTCGATTGCAAACAGTATGACGAGCACATCGTCGGCCCAGCCGATCACGGGGATGAACTCGGGGATGAGATCTATGGGGCTGGCCACGTAGGCCGCAGCCAGCCCGAGAGCGACCTTGGAACGGCGGGGCACCCGCGGGTCCTTGAGAAGCCGGCCGACCAGCTTGATCAGATTCGGCAGCATGAGCACAGCGTCTCTGGCCAGGAGACTGGCCTGCATCGAAGCTCCCCCTTCTGGGGGGATCAATTCGTCGGGTCTGATCCGGCGCGGTTCCTCAGTCATTCGATATCGATCCTGGTTCGTGGAGGCTCCTCGGTCGCGGGGGCCTGCTTGTCGCCGATCTTGCTCACTTCTTCGAACACTGCCTCGACGGCCTTGAGCCCTTCGATCACCGCCTGGATCAGGTGGTACCCCGCTCGCCTTCCGGCCCGGCCAAGCGCCTGCATGGTGTCGGATTGCTCTCTCATGTTCTGGCGTCCGGATCCGCGAACGAAATGGTGAGGGTGCCCTCATCGAGACGGGCTCGGGTCACTTCCCTGCGATGAAGGGCATCGGGCAAGATGAACGACCGCCGGTAAGGACCGACCTGGATGTACAGCTCGTGGCCGTGGCGGTAGACGTCCAGATCCGACTTCTCGACGAACGGTATGTCCATCTCCATCGCCAACCCTCCATTCGCCTCGATGATCCGGAACGGGTGGGTGGCCTTGAAATCGGCAATCGGGTCGCGCTCCCCGTAGAGCTCTGCGGCCATGAATCGCAATCGATCGACTCCGACCATCTCATCGTCGAACAACCTGAGATGGAGACGGGGCACCTCGGCAAAGGCGTCTTCCACGGTGTCGAGATGGCCCTTCTGAATGGCCCGCCAGCGCTCGAAGTAGGGATCGGCCACTTCCTGGGGCAGCACACGGTTGACGATCACACCGTCAACGCCGTAACCGAACAATCCGAGGTAGCTGTATGTGCGCCGCGCCTCGTCGATGACCATCTTCTCCGGGTTCACCACCAGCCGGGCCGACGTAACGGCCGGGTCCGCCATCAGTTCCTTGACCCCCTCGATCGACTCGAAGACCGACTGGGCGGTAGTGAACACCTCGTCTTGGGGCAGTGGCAGGTCGGTAAGCCGACTGAGGATCGGTCTGGCGGCCTTCATCAACCGCCGCTCGGTGGGAAGGACCTTCTCGAAGTACCAACTCAGGACCTCGGGGAGAGAGAGCAGACGTAGGGTCTCGGCGGTCGGAGCGCAGTCGACCACGATCACGTCGTACAGCCCGGAGCGCGCATGACGGTTCACCTCGAGAAGGGCGAAGAGCTCGTCCATCCCGGGGAAGACAAGGAACTCCTCGGCCTCGATGCCGCCGGCTCCACCCCAATCGAGCACGTCCATCAACTGACGGCGGATCGAGCCCCAGTACCGGTCGAGCTGACGCTGGGTGTCGATTTGCTGGCCGTCGAGATTGGCAACGACCTCGCCCGGGTCCGACCCCAAGCTCACGGCAAGGGCATCGGCGAGCGAATGGGCTGGATCGGTGGATGTGATCAATGTCCGATGACCGGAGTCGGCTGCTCTCAGCGCCGTGCAGGCAGCGACGGTGGTCTTGCCCACCCCTCCTTTGCCCGTGACGAGGACGATCCTCATGCTCAGACCGTGCCCGTGACCCTCTTGCGCAGCCCACGGAGAGCTGTTGTGACGATCTGGTTCTCCGCCTGTCGACGGAGAAAGCCGGGCATTTTGAAATTGGGCTCCACGGTGAGTGCGTAGACCACCTCGGTGGCCCCGTCCACAGAGGTGAACGTGTAGGACCCCTCGAGCATTCGCACGTCTTTCGAGTCCTCCTCGGCCACCCAACTCAGCACGTTCGGCCGATCGTGCGTGTATCGAAGGACGTACTCGATCTCTTTGACCATGCCGGCGACGACGAAGCGTGCCCTTTCCACGAGACCCTCGGAGGTGCGGCCCAGGATCTCGACCTCCTTTACACCCGTTGCCCATTCGGGATAGGAGGCGATGTCCGCCGCCACGTCATATAGGGCTTCGGCTGGAGCGTCGATTTCGAGAGTCTGGAAAGTTCCTTCGGTCATGGGTGGGAGATCCGAGGTTAGCCAGCCCGCGGCCTATCCGAGATCGGCCGGATCCAGCGCCATGACCCGTTCGGTGGCCCGGAAATAGCCCACGTTGCGACACCGGGTTGACCCAACCCGCCAGCTGCTCGCCTGAGGTTGGTGAACATCGCCGAACAGGTGTAGCCGGGGATGTGTGGCACGGATGTATTCGAGGAGGGGCGCCGAGCCACGTTCGGCCCGCCCGGTCACGACATCGGTCTGCAAAGGATCGAGGGCCGGTGCGACATGGGTGCAGAGGACGTCTACCTGACCGAGGTTGTCGAGCAGTCGACTCATCTCCTCGTCGGAGACCTCCCCTTCAGCCTGCAGGGGGGTGGCCGCCCCACCCCCGACGAAGCCGATGCGGAGCCCCTCTATGTCCCTCGTCTGCCCGTGGACATACTCGTAATCAGCTGGAAGGGCCCGCTCCAAAGAGCCGGGGCGATCGACATTGCCATGGATCACAAATCCATGGCCACCCTCGAGGGCCTCGGACACACTTGCGTACTGTGCATCGATTGCCTCACCGATGGCGGCCCGAATCTCATCGATACGGTCGCCAACGGAGTCCAGCCAAAGACCACGCATCTGCTGGTAGTCGCCTGCCCCACGTGCTGTTGCCGACGCCCGTGCGAACTCCATGCCCATGACGTCCGCCACTGCTCCCTCACCAGTCCGGTAGTCAGTGAGATTCACCAGGTCGCCGAGGATGAGCAATGTCTCCCCTGTGGCCACGACCCGCCGCAATGGCTCCGTTGCGAAATGGATGTCAGACAGGACCAGCATCGGACTCAGACTCGTTGCGTGATGCGTACCAAGCCCAAAGAGCCCCGGCCGCCGCCCCGACAATGGCGATGAGCAGGGCGACCTGCCAGGTCAGATCCAGTGTGGAGAACTCGGCCGAGAGCCCGGCCATGCCGAATCCGACCATGGCCCCTATCGCCGCCCTACCCCCTCTGCCGATCCGCCGACCAGGGTCACGCTCTTCCCGATTCACGTTCTCGGCGAACGCGCCTCCGAGGATGACCACGACCAGACCGATCACACCCAGGGCGAGAGCGATCGAATAGAACTTGACCATGCGAGGGCGAGGGTAATTGGCCCTCCAGTATCGAACCGGCTCACCCCGCCTGTCTCTCCGTGGGGACCAGGCGAAGACGGGGGACCAATCCTTCCCCAGCCAGATTGGCCAGTGCGTTGACCTCGGACTCGTCGAGATCCACCGGGCCGTCCGACAGGAGAAAGGTGACGACACAGTCGTCGCAGGCGCTCGTGCCCTGCATCGCGCATTGCTCGCAATCGATCAGCATCTCGTACCTCCTGGTGATGAAGGTACGAGACGCCTGTGACAGATCTACTCGAGGAACCCGTTGGTGGTGAGCCACTCTTCGGCGATCAGCGCCGGGTCCTCCTGATCGAGGTCGGCCCGAGCGTTCATCGCAGTGAGGTCCTCGGTAGTCAGAGCTTCCGAATACGAGTCGAGCAATGCGACCAGGTCGTCGCCATAGGCCTCGACCACTTCGGTGCGAATGGCCGGCACGATGTTCTCGGCGGGGTTCAGGCCCATGTCGTCTTCCAGTGAAACCCACTCGTTGGCGGCGATGACGCCCGAAGTGGTGAAGAGCAGGCCGACGTCGATCTCCCCGCCTTCCAGGGCAGCCAC
>JALDXP010000098.1:0-9570 GCA_032154885.1 Actinomycetota bacterium | reverse complement strand
GGGTCATCCGGGAAACGACGCGGTATTCGGCGCCGGCATAGACGGGGACGAGACGTTCGGCGAGCCGCGCCGCTACATCGGCGGCAGATTCGGACAGGTCGATCGCCGGAGCCAGGAGTCTGACCACTTCCTCGAGACGCCCATCCGGCATGTCGAAGCAGCAACCCCCCAATATCAGCGACACCAGCATGGGGTCGTTCGAGGTGGCCACGGCGGGGAGAGCTCCGATCTCGCTCCTCCATCTGGACACGGCGGTGCGGGTGGCGAGGTGAGTGTCTGATAGGACTTGCTTTCGCTCCTCACCGTGGATGAGGCCACCGGCATGGAGTTGGCGGCGAATGTCGGTGTCGACGGCAGCGATCACCGATTCGTCGAACAGGGCCAAGCTGTGCGCGACTTCGGCGGACGATGGCAAGCGTCGACGGATCATGCCCTTGGTGCGAAAACGGCGGGCACCGAGGTCGGCCAGCGGGCGCAGGTCGAGCCCGGCCCCCTTCATCTTCTCGCGGCGGACTCCGATCCGTCCCAGATCGACATCGAGCAAGTTCTTCACGTGGGATGTCGCGAATCCGGTCACGTCGAGCAGAGCCGTGGCATCGTCGATGACATGTCGAGTTTGCTCGATTGTGGTGTCGAATACCGATCGAACCACGTCTGCTTCGCCCGTGCGCCGTGCCTCGACTACTGATACCAGCCGGTCTCGCAGGTCCTGGACGGCAGCAGGTGGGATCGTCTGCGCCCCCGGGCGGATGTGATGCTCATGGACAGCAACGATGTCCGACGTCAGACCTTCGTTCTCGAGTCGGGACGAGTAGTCGGCAAGGGCGCCCCCTGACGACCCCCTTATCCGGTTCATGACCTGGATCACTGGGACCCCTCTCGAATGAGCTCTGCGCAGCACCTCCCATGGCACGAGATCGGCGTAGCGAAGGGCAGAGCTGACGTAGACCACCACGTCGGCGTTGTCGATCATGGTCTCCGCCATTGCTCGATGCTCGACTGCCGTCGAGTCGATGTCCGGCGTGTCGACGAGGATCAACTCCTCGAGGATCGGGGCGCGCCCGGTCACCACGTCACAGAGGACGCCTCCGATGTGCCGATAATCCCCCGCTCTCCTCTCCGAGGACAAGACCAACGGGTCCTTGGTGGTCGGTCGGAGCGGACCAGCAAGCGTGTGGGCGGCCCCGGTCACCGAGTTGAGGAGTGTCGACTTGCCGGCACCTGTGGGCCCGGCGAAGACCACGATCAGAGGAGCGGTGTCGTCCCCCATCCGCGGGAGCAGGTATTCCCGGATGGTGCGGATGATCCAGTCACGCCTGGCGATCAGCCTGCCATTCTCGGGGATGTCGGCGATGGGGAGCGTCTCGAGGGACGACGCGAGATATTCCAGGTCACCTGCCAGGTCGTCTCGTGTGGCCTCGTCCACGATTTCCGGGATTCTGGCACGCGCCAACCCGGTTCCGATGTCAGCTCACCAAGCCGCTCCCATTCAGCCCACCCAGCCGACGCGATATCAGCCCACCCAGCCGCCGTGATATCAGCCCACCCAGCCGCCCAGGGGGCGGTCGAACCAGACATGGACCTGACCCGTGCCGGTGGCGTTCTCGTAGTCGGAGAAGAGCTTCCCGGGCGCCTTGCAGTCACGCCCCCCGATAGCTCCGAGCATCATCAGGTAGTGGCCGAAGGCGCCTTCCGGCGAATGATTGAAGTACTCGCCCATGGTGTCGACGATTCGGGCGTGATCCCCGGCCCGCATCCACTCCAGCCTTTCCTCGTCGGCGGCCCGCGCCTCTGGTGTGATGATGTGAATTGGATCCGACGCCTCGTGCTTCGCGATCTGCTTCAGGGGCCAGAAGGTGTGGCTCATCCCACCTGACGCCAGCACCACCGCCCTCCGGTCGAGTCTCGCGATCGCCTCACCGATCGCCTCACCCATGGTCATGAAATCATCCGTCTCGCCGGTCTGGACCACCGAGACGGAAACGACGTTCTCATCGTCTCTCAGGTAGTGGAGGAGATTGATCGTGGCGTAATAAACCGGAAGGTGGTCGTCCACGGAGGCGTGGGTTGGGGTCCCCAACTCCTCTCCCAAGGTCGCCGCCAGGTGGGCCAGCTCGGGGTCGCCGGGATAGTCGTAGGGGATCTGGGCCATGCCCCTGGGCAACTCGGATGAAGTGAACACGCCATGGCGCCGGGCGTGGGCGGAGAGGAGGTGCTCGACAGTGGAGAACCAGTGCGAGTCGATTATCACGATCGTGTCGGGCTGGAGGCTGTCGAACACCTCGTCGCGAAGGCGGACCAGACCGGGGACCAGGCTGATCTCCTTGCCGTCGTTGATCTCCAGCCGGGTTGCCTCATCGAACATGATGGTGGGGGCATGGCTGATCAGGCCGGCGCCGATGATCTCGCCCATTTTGTCCCTCCTCGGGTCGTTCGCTACCAAACGAATGGTACCGGCCCCGAGCATCATTCGGCGATGAGACGAGCCCCATCTGCGGTCGCCGTGACCCGGCGCAGGAGTCGGGCCATCTCCCGTCGCTCCTCGTCATCGAGGTCGGCGGTGAACTTTGCCTCGTAACGATTGAACTCGGGAAACACCGATTCAATGGTGTCGAGACCCTGCTCGCGAAGTCTCACCACCACCCGTCGGCCGTCGTCCGAATGCCGGGACCTCTCGACCAGCTCACTCTTCTCCAAGGTGGTGAGCATGCCGCTCAGCGTGCCCTTGGCCAACCCGCAATCTTCGGCGAGCTGGCCGGTCTCCCTTTCGCCCCAGACCCAGAGCACGAAGAGAATGGTGAAACCGCCCCATGTGAGGCCGGCAGGCCCAAGCACCTCGCGTTCCATCCGGTTGCGGACCGCGTTGGCCGCCCGATAGATGTTGGAGACGGCCAGCATCGCCTCGAAGTCGAGGGCTCGGTCCCCCAGTCGGGAACGGATATCGCGCTCGGCTTCTAGGACGACATCATCGTCGTGGTCATGGAGAGGTCTCGGCATGTGCTCCTGCCAGCATATCCTTAGCTAGCTAACGATCCCTATGCCCTCCACCAGAGTCGAGATCTCCGATACGGCCGTGTCCCCGGACCATTTCATCGGGGGCAAACGCGTGTCCTCGGCGGCATCTTTCGAAGTCCGCTCGCCTCTCGATTGGGAGTGGCACCTGGCCGATGTCGCCCGTGGCGACCCGCTCACCGCCGATCAGGCGGTGACGGCCGCCGTCGACGCCTTTCCGGGCTGGGCTTCACTCACCCCAAAACAGCGTGCCGAGCCGCTCCATCGCTTGGCCGATCTGATCGACGCCAACATCGGCATGTTGGCCCGCCTCGAATGCGTCGACATGGCGATGCTGCTGGAGAGCCTCGAGGCGCGTGTCATCCACCGGGGGGCGGAGAACTTCCGCAACTACGCAGACCTCGCGGTCTCATATCAGGGCCGTCACTGGTCTTCGAAGGGCACCGACAACCAGGTGGAGCGGATGCCGGCAGGGCCGGCTGTGATCATCACCCCCTGGAATGCCCCCTGGCTGCTGTCGACGTGGAAACTGGCGCCGGCGCTGGCCGCCGGCAACACAGTGATCCTCAAGCCGGCGGAATGGGCGCCGCTTTCGGCCTCACTCCTGGCCGACCTGGCGACCGAAGCGGGGCTCCCACCCGGAGTTCTCAACATCGTCCAGGGCATCGGTGAGGAGGTCGGTGCGGCCCTGGTATCCGATCGCCGTGTCAGACGCATCTCCTTCACCGGCTCGCCGGAGACGGCCCGCCACATTGGGGTGGCCGCCGGGAGAAACATCATCCCCTTCACGGCCGAGCTCGGGGGAAAGGGGCCACTGGTCGTCTTCGCCGATTCCGACCTGGGTGCTGCCGCCCTGAAAGCTGCCGGCCAATACGACGACTCCGGTCAGACCTGCCTTGCCGGCACCAGGCTCCTCGTCGAGGAAAGCGTGTCCACGGAGTTCCTGGAACTGTTCAACGCGCACACCGATGCCCACATCCTCGGCGACAGCCGCGACCCCCGGACGACCATCAGCCCGCTGATCCACCCCGACCATCTTGCCCGGGTCGAGGGATTCGTGGAAAGGGCACGACGGCACGGGGACCGGGTGTTGCGGGGCGGGGAGAAATGGAAGCAGGACGGGCTTTGGTACGAGCCGACGTTGATCGAGCCATTGGACAACGAATCCGAGATCGTTCAGCGCGAGGTGTTCGGCCCGGTCCTCACCTACCAGACCTTCGTCGACGAGGAGGAAGCGGTCACGTTGGCCAACTCGACCTCGTATGGCCTATCCGGGATCGTGTACACCGGCAGCGAGCAGCGCGCCGAGCGAGTGGGTCGGGGCATCAGGGCCGGGACGATCTGGGTCAACACCTACCTGGTCCGCGACCTGACCGCTCCCTTCGGCGGCATCGGGATCTCGGGCATTGGCCGGGAGGGCGGCGACTACGCCCTCGACTTCCACTCAGACCTCAAGACCATCCAGACCAGCCAGGGATCTGTTACCTGAGGTTCATGGCGACATATGTGACGCTGGGCCGGCAGAGAAATACCGTACGACCATTCTTTGTCCCCGTAGCGCCATATATGACGCTACGTACCTCAGGTACGCGTCACCAGCTGGTGGCGATGTACTTGGTCTCGAGGAACTCCTCGATGCCCTCATGGCTGCCTTCGCGGCCTATCCCCGATTGCTTGACGCCGCCGAAGGGGGCAGCAGGGTCGGAGACCAGGCCACGGTTGAGCCCGACCATCCCCGATTCGAGGGCTTCCGCCGTACGGAGGCCACGGCCCAGATCGCCGGTGTAGACGTAGGCGATCAAGCCGTGGACCGTGTCGTTGGCCATGGAGATGGCCTCCTCGTCGGTGTCGAACAGGACCACCGGAGCCACGGGCCCGAAGATCTCCTGGTCGAGGATGGCGGCATCCGGGGAGACACCGGACAACACGGTGGGCTCGTAGAAGTAACCGGTGCGGTCGGGCACCGACGCTCCGACCGCCACCCCTGCACCCGAGTCGACCGCCTCCTGGACCATCTTGGCGATGTCGTCGCGCGAACGCTCGTTGATCATGGGGCCAACCTGGTTGCCCCGATCTATCCCTGGCCCCACCTTCATCGCCCCCATGGCGCCGGCGAGCATCGACGTGAACCTCTCTGCGATCGACGAGTGGACCAGGAATCGGTTGGCCGCGGTGCAAGCCTCGCCGGCGTTGCGCATCTTGGCCACCATCGCCCCTTCCAGCGCCGCATCCAGATCGGCGTCCTCGAACACGATGAATGGTGCGTTGCCGCCGAGCTCCATCGACACATTCAGCACCTGGTCTGCGGCGACCTTGAGCAGAGTTTGGCCGACTTCGGTCGACCCGGTAAACGACAGCTTGCGCACCCTCGGGTCATGCAGCATCTGCTCGACCACCCCGGATGACCCCCGGGCGACGACGACGTTCACCACCCCTGGCGGCAGACCGGCCTCCTCCATGAGATGGACGACCGCGAGCGTGGTCAGAGGAGTGTCCGAGGCCGGCTTGACGATCGCTGTGCACCCGGCGGCGAGGGCGGGCCCTATCTTGCGTGTCGCCATGGCCGCAGGGAAGTTCCAGGGGGTGATCATCACGCTGACCCCCACCGGCTGGAGAACGGTCATGATCCGCTTGTCCCCGGCCGGCGCAAGTCGAACCTCGCCGCCGATACGGGGAGCTTCCTCAGAGAACCAACGGAAGAACTCGGCGGCGTAGCGCACCTCACCGAGCGCATCCGGGAACGCCTTGCCGTTCTCGAGGACTATCAGCTCGGCCAGGGTGTCTTCGCGGGAGCGCATCGCCTCGAAGGTGCGGCGGAGGATCTCGGCGCGATCACGTGGTGCCGTGGCCGACCACGGGCCAAGGGCATCGGAGGCCGCATCGACCGCATGCGCAGCATGACTGGCCTCGGCGAGGCCGACATCGACCAGCACATCTTCGGTAGCCGGGTCGACGACGGGCATCTCGCCGGCGCCTGAGGACCAGGAGCCACCGATGTAGAGACCGGTCTTCCCGTGTTCTTTGAGCTCATCGAGGATCGCTGTCATTGACCATCAACCTCCATCGGCACCTTGCGGCGCAGTGTCGTGCCGCCTTTCCATGAAACACCAACCCGGTGGTAGTAGCCGGCGATGACCTCCAAAGGCGCCAGCAGCGACAACTCGTCTGCGGGGGACGGGAGTAACTCGAGCTCGGCTGAGCCGCCCCAAACGTCTCCGATCTCCCCGTCATAGCCCTGCATTGTCACCAACTCGTCCAGAGACTCCGTGCCATCGGATTCGATCGTCGGCCACCTTCGATTGTGAAGCATCTGATGCCCGTTTACGAACCCCGGACTGGGCCCGGGCGCCTCCAGTGTGACCACGGCCCTGGCCAGGCGCCGGTCTGCCGCCGCCAGTGTCGCGCCGAAACGGCCCCCTGACTCGAGTCTGGGCCCAGCATTGCCCACGGTGATTGGGCGGGTCATCCAAATGCTGCCCAACTTCTTGGGATACCCCTGGTGATAGCCCCGCACCAACGCAAAATCCTTGTCGACCCAGATGAACACGCATCGGCTCCAGGTCTTTCCGGCCCACGAGCATCGGACCACTGCGAAGCACTCCTTGTATTGAGAGCGCACCGGGTCGAGGACCTCCTCGAATGTGTCGCCGCAGCTCTGCCAATCGGCCCAGATCAGTGCCACAGCCCCGGGATCCTCGGGGGCAAGATCGAGCCCATCAGGGAGGAGCTCCTCCACCCGCTCGGGGTCGGTGCGGTACTCGACGGTGAGCATCTCGCCGGAGTAATGCCAGGGCGGAGGCGGAATCAGAGAGGAGCGCCCACTGGGAGTGTTGGGGAAGAGGAAACCTGACATCAGATCGTCTGCAAGCTGTAGATCGCGTGATCGTATATGCGCCGATCCGGGGTGGGCGAAGACATCTCTCCGGGCTACCTTGGCTCCGATGTCGGGACACCTCGAGCCGGGGCACCAGGAACGCGCTGAGTTGGCTGAGAGCGTCCTCAACGTCCTCCAGGACTGGTTCGACCGAGCCGACACGATGCCGGCCTCCGGTGTCGAATTGGATAACGACCTGGCGGCGCGTCTCATGGCCCCCCCCACCGACGATGGCCGCTCCCTCGATGCGATCCTGGCCGACGTCGAGGAAGCAGGGCGCTCCGGTGTGTTCCACCCCTCCGGCGGGCACCTCTCGTACATCCCCAACGCGGGCCTGTACACGGCGGCGTTGGCCGAGTTCCTCGCGGCGGGGCTCAATCGCTACACCGGCGTCTCAGGTGCGGCACCCGGCATGAGCGCAATCGAGCACGGGATGGTGGGTTGGATGGCGTCCCTGTTCGACATGGGTGAATCAGCTTCCGGCGTCATCGTGTCGGGTGGATCCATGGCCAACCTGACCGGTGTGGTCGCCGCTCGGACCGCCAGGCTCGGGGACGAGTTCACCAAGGGTGTCATCTATGTGACCGGTCACACCCACCACTCGGTCGAGAAGGCAGCCCGTATCGCCGGCTTCAGGAAGGACCAGATCCGGGAAGTCGGCATCGATCACGACCTGAGGATGGACCCGGCTGCCCTTTCGACGGCCATCGCCGAAGATCGGGTTGCCGGGCGTGAGCCGTTCCTCGTCGTTGGTTCGGCTGGGACCACCGACACCGGGACGGTCGATCCGCTTCCTGCGCTCGCCCGCATCGTCGCCGACGAGGGGCTCTGGCTCCATGTCGACGCCGCCTATGGCGGTTTCTTCCAGTTGACGGAGCGAGGCCACGCCGTCCTCTCCGGGATCGAGCAGGCAGACTCGATCGCTATCGATCCGCACAAGGGTCTGTCCGTCCCGTTCGGCGTTGGCGCCCTGCTGGTGCGCGACGAGTCCCACCTGATCGACGCCAACCAGGGACGCGGCGCTTACCTGCGAGAAGAAGATCATGATTCGGGCATCAGGGACATCGCCTCGCTGGGCCCGGAATTGAGCCGGCCGTTCCGCGCCCTGCAGATGTGGCTCCCGCTCCAACTCCACGGTGTGGGCCCGTTCCGGGACGCTCTCGACACCAGCCTCGACCTTGCCGAGCACGCCCATCAAAGACTGCTGGGCATCGACGGTCTCGAGATGCCGTGGAAGCCCGACCTATCGGTCGTGGCGTTCCGATTCGAAGACGACGACCTGGGCCGACTGGCGTTGGAGACGATCAACAGGGAGCGGGTAGTCCATCTCTCCCCAACCACCATCGCGGGTCGTTTCGTGCTTCGGTTCGCCGTCCTCAATCGCCGCACGACGCGTCATCACCTCGATCATGCCATCGACATGATCGAGAAGACGCTCGTCGGCTGAATCCGACGACTTGCGTCAGTTGTTGGGTGGGGCTTCGCTGATGCTGGCGAGCGCCGACCCCGGGTCGCGCTCCATGGCGAGGTCCCCCAGCGTGACGATGCCGACGAGACGGCCGTCATCGATCACCGGGAGCCGACGGATGGCCCGGTCACTCATCACCTTGACCGCCTTAGCCACCGGATCACTCGACTCGACGGACTCGACTGTGTGATTGCAGACGTCACGAACCACCATCGACGCCGGGTCCTTGCCCTCGGCTACCACGTTCAACGCAAGATCGCGATCGGTCACGATCCCGCACACGCTCCCGTCGGGGCGGGTGACGAGAACGTCGCCAATGTTCGCTTCGCGCATTGCCCGGGCTGCCTCGCTGACGGGCGCGCCCTCGTCGACAGTCAGCGGATCGATCGTCATGACTTCATGAATGGTTTGCACAGCTACCTCCTGTTTGCCGTGTCAGTTACCCGATCTGACATGCCCTGAAACGTTGCGGGTGTGTGCGCACCGTGACGACGAGACCACTCACCAGCAGGACCACCATGACAACATGGATGAAGATGTCGAGAAGGGTGCGTGGGCCAAGGGTCACGAGCAGGGTCAGGCCGACAAACGTGCCGACCAAGGCGAAACCCTGAACCAGGATGCCCGCTCGCCGCGTCCAGTGGGGGCGGAACAAACTGGTCAGGAGCCCGGCCAGGAGGACGATCGCAATGACGCTCTCCGCGGTTCCGGCCTCCTGGTCGTTGTAACCGTCCATGACGACTCCGAAATGAATGAGGGCGGCCGCGATGAAAACCGCCGCCTCGAGCCCGAGGAACAGACGAATGCGGTTGACCATCCCTCCCCCATTCCACGAACCCGGCCACGCCAAACCAATCGTTCCCACCGATCGGTACCGTCCGGCTGGTGACCACCGCTCCGACTCGCATCGCACGGGCTTTGTTCGCCCCCCTCGCCCCCGGGTACGAGCGCTGGGCTCGGATCCTCAGCATGGGTCAGGACAGTCGCTGGCGGGCGCATATGGTCGAGGCAATAGCCCCGCTCCCCGCAGATGTCGCGCTCGACATCGCCGCCGGCACCGGTTCGATCACCCGGCGCCTCCAGGAGCAAGGGGCAACGGTGGTGTCCCTCGACCAGAGTGCCCAGATGCTGGGACCGGCCATCGCCCGGGGCGCAACCGGCGTGCTTGCGTCCGCCGAGTGGCTCCCCTTTCCCGAGGCCCGCTTCGACATCGTCA
>JALDXP010000097.1:0-9587 GCA_032154885.1 Actinomycetota bacterium | reverse complement strand
GGAGACCTGTGCACCCAGAATCGACTCGTGGGCGACCGTCTGAGCCGGCAAGGACGATGCCGAGCAATCGGTGTCGCCCCACGACAGGATGACGGCTGCCTCACAGTCCCCTCCGTACCAAGACTCCACGACGGTTTCCACCCTGTCTGCCGGCTCCAACGTCTCGCGCCACGCCGCCCAGGCGTCGAGGTTCTCGGTTTCGATAGTGGCGCACGACTCGGGGAACGGACCAAACACGCAGTCTTCGAAACCGTCGAAGCGACCTTCGCTCGCAAGGAAGGTCGCCATCTCGATCAGCATCCCGGTGTGCTCGGTGAAACCGAACTGCGTGATCACCCCGTCCTCGACCACGACCGGCCACACGTCATGGCCGCCGCCTTCACCGACCGCATCGGTCATCGCGTTGCGGTACGGCGTGCTGCAGCTGAACGACCCCGGCGCGCTCTCCGTGCAGCTCAGGGCCAGTCGCCCACCTATAGCCGCCTGATAGGCCGACTCGGCGCGTAACTGGTCGTCGGTGCGCTCCGCGAGCTCGAACAACTCGGCAGCCCGTTCCGCGTCCCCAGAGTAGAACGCAGCCACACCGGCTTCGATCACCTCCAGATCGGACATAGCGGGCGCGCTCGTGCCAGGCGCGGCGCTCGTGGTTGGTACGACGGTTGTAATGGGTTCTGTCGATGATGCAGCTCCCCCGCTCGCGCACGCAGTCACCACGAGCAGAGCCGCCACGACTCCAACCGGTCTCAACCTTCCCATCATGCCTCCCTCTCTCTCCTCGACTAGC
Source organism: Actinomycetota bacterium (assembly GCA_032154885.1). GTDB lineage: Bacteria > Actinomycetota > Acidimicrobiia > Spongiisociales > ZC4RG35 > JARDZU01. The sequence continues at coordinate 8,803 of JALDXP010000097.1, read as the reverse complement.
CGCTGAATCACATCAGCGGGTATGGATCTCGAGGGACTCCACGATGGGTGTCACCTCCTCGAGCACGCGCTCGAAGTCGGTCTCCGGGGAAGCGATGACCGCGATCGCCAGGACCGGGGCGGACCCGCCGGGGTTGTCGAGCAGGTACAGGCGCATCCGCCACTGATCGCTCTGGTCCGGCGACCACATCCACCGGCAGGAGTAGTTCCCATCGGCCACCACCGCGCTCATGTCCACGTCCACGTCCATCTGCAGCCCGTCCAGACCCGCGATGCGAACCGGCACGGTCCCAGTGGTCTCAGCGTTGGGGTCGGCCATGATCCTCCGGGCCAGCGCCTCGGCATCGGTGGGAGCTGAGGCGATCTCACAGTCCGTCATGGCCGGTAGGGGATCGGTCGCGATCACGACGTGATCGTCTCTGCTCCCGTTGAGCCTGATGAGTGTGTCGGATGGTTCGGAAGTGTCGCTCGTGACCCACGGCGGGGCGGCGGCGAAGGTCACCTCGCCATCGTGAATGCTGTAGGGCAGGGGCACGGACTGCCCGTTCTCGGTGGTCGGGAGGCCGTCATACTTGTATCCATACACCAGACCGAGCTCCCCGTTCTCCTGGGGCACAACATAGAAATACTGCTCGACCACCGTCCCGTCCTCGGCGAACAGCCGTACCTTGTACTCGGACCAACCGGTCGGCCACACCGGGCCTTGCACCTTCTCGATCTCAGATCGCTCATAGGCGGCGCCGCTGGTCGTGGCGTAAAGGATTGGCACCTCTTTGTCGAGGAACGGCGACTCCTCCGGCTCGCGGAGCAGATACTGCTCGGCCCCCACACCGTCCACCCGGGCTCGGAGGAACTCCTCCAGGAAAGCGGCCACTTCAGCGTCTGATGGCGGGACTACCTGCTCGACCTGGCTGAAGGCGAAGTCGGGGTAGAGGAGACCCCAGAGGGAGCCCTGGTCCGCAGGCTGGTTCATTTCCCATTGGTCCACCACCCAGATTCCATCCGGTCCCCGACGCCCAGGCTGGGTCGCCCTGAACCTCACCGTCTCGTAACGGAGGTCGTCGATCGTCGGCGCACACCCGCGGATCTCCGCTGGGACATCCGCATAAAGTGAGCTCAGGGGGTTGGTCTCGCCGGGCGCACAACGAATGAACACGACTTCTTCGTAGAGACCCCCTCCGTCTCCGTATGCGAATCCGTTATTGCCGGCGCTGAACTCCTCCCAGCCCAGCTCGTCCTGCATGAATCTGGCGAAGATCTCCGCATCCCATGGCTCCCCGTTGGCGGCCAGCGTCGAATCGAGCTGCCAGGTGTAAGCCGGGTCGCCGGCGTCGGCCAGCTGCTGAGCCTCCTCCACCTCCTCCAGGCTCGACTGCGGCCACATCCCGGAGACCACCGTCGGATCAGGGCTCGGGGGCTCCGCCCCTTCCCGGCTCCACGATGACCCGAGACTGTCGGTGAGGGTGTCGGTCGCTGGGTCGTGGGTGAAGGCGAAGTTCTGCAGCTGCTCTTCAAGAGGCGGGCCGCTCAGCGCCTCGGCCTGGGTTCCGTCGTCGCAGGCCAGCACCGGCGCCGGGATCACCAGCCTGGTATCGCCGTCGAGCCGTCCGGTGCCCGTCATCGTCGAGGGGGTACCCGAGCACACCGAAGCGACGTCGTCCACCACCACGATCTCGACTACGCCACCCTCCGAGACCTGGACGGTCATCGTCGGCGTGCTTCCGTCGGCGTCGGTGGTCACCCAGGTGCCTGCGATGGGCTCGAAGACCGGGGTGGATGTGGGCACGGTCTGGTCGACGACCTGACCATCACCCCCACTGAGAGCGAAATACAGACCGCCCACAGACAGGACGATGGCGAACGCCGCCACCGCCCACGCAGGACCCCGCCCCAACCTTCGTTGTGGTGGCCGGGCCCCGACTTCCACTGTGCCGGGCCGCGTGGCGTCGAGCATCGAATCGGACTCGATCTGAAGTCCATAGTCACGGAGTTGAGTCAAAAGGTCGGTCACAGTTCCACCCCCAGATCCCTGCGAAGTCTCGCCATCCCCCGCCGCTCATGGATCTGCACCGTCCCCCGCGACAGGCCCAACAGCTCAGAGACCTCACTCAACGTCCATTCGAAGCAATGGAGCAACATGATCACCTCTCGCTGACGCACCGACAGCCGACCCAACGCTCCAGGCAAGCCCGGCTCAACCCATGGAAGCTCCGAGGACAGGACCGGAGGCAGCAACGGGGCACGATGACGGCCCAGACTCCGACGGGCCCGGTTACGGCCCACTCCGAACACATAGCCAACCGGGTTGGCAGCCGTCATCACCCGGTCCCAGTGCTCCCAAGCGAAAGCCATCGCTTCGGCCGTTGCCTCCTGGGCGAGGTCGAAACCAAAAGCCGCACCAAGAGCCAACCGAAGCCGCGGCTCAGCGACTCGTGCGAACTCAGTGAAAGCGTCGGTTGCCCGGGTTCTCTGATCCATACTCCTCGATGGGATAGTGCCTCACCGAAGCATCCTGTAAGACATCAAAACTCAGAATTCTTGGCGAGCCAGGACAACCTCCGAAAGGCACAGCGGGCCCAAAACCAGTATCGAAATCGATGGCACCCCACATCGACGACAGACCAGGACGGAACGCAGGAAATCGAGACGCGCATCGGCACGCTGGAGTTCACACACGACATCGCCATCGGCTTACCGAACGACGCAACCCTGAACAAGCTCTATGACGAGCGTGATTCTCAACGCTCGTGCGCCTGACGCCCGCGGGGACACGAAAAGGGGAAAAGCCAACAAACCCGAAGGTCCGTTGGCCTTTCCTTATTGATCACTTACCCGGCTGCGTTGTCGTCTAAACCAATTTGGGTTCAGTCGTGGAAGATTCCCCTTGACGCATCGGACCGGCATGCCCGGCAGAAGATGATGAGTAGGTCAGGGCTGAGCGGCCAGGAACGACGTGGATCCAGGACAAGCGAACGGCCCGCTGCACTCAGCGCGGAGAAGTGCCCTCAGATGCCCAACAACGGGCTGTTTGGTCGAGCGGAGCGACGGGAACAAGTCAGACATGCATACGAGGGACGTCGCCGACATCTTGAACAAGCCCATCAGCCAAGAGTTGCTCAACCGGGACCTCGCCCGGTTGGCGTACGTCGCAAAGGACGGCACTCCGAGGGTCGTCCCAATCGGGTGCACCTGGAATGGGTCCGAGGTCGTCATGTGTACTGCGACGAACGCTCCGAAGCTGGTCGCGCTCCGTGAGAACCCTGCTGTGGCCCTGACCATCGACACCGAGGTACACCCACCGAAGACCCTGCTGATCCGGGGACAGGCGGTGCTCGACGAAGTCGAGGGAATTCCTGATGAGTATCTTCAAGCCAGCGGCACCTACAAGATGACGCCGGAGCAGCGAGTTGAGTGGGAAACCGAAATCCGGTCCTTGTACGACTCCATGGTGAGGATCGTCGTAAAGCCCACCTGGGCGAAGCTGATCGACTTCGACGAAACCCTGCCAACCCCGGTCGAGGAGCTGATCCGCCGGCGGGAAGAGAGGCAGCAGGGACGGTCAATTGGACCAATCCGGGGTTAGAAGCGACAACTACCGGGTAGGAACGCCGGGCCACCATCTTGGAGACAAGGAGGCCCAAATGCACGTCACGTACGCAGGGCTCACCCGGACGGCTGCGGTCGGCGCAATCCTCTCAGGACTTCTTTACGTTGGCGACGGCTATGGGTGAATCCTCGCGTTCGGCATACAGCGACGCAACCGGGACATGACACTCGACCAGCCGGAAACCGCGGAACCGGGCATCGTCCAACGAGCCTCGATGGAATCCGATCAGAGAAATGCCCGGATCTTCGGGGTTCTGTTCATCATCACGTTCCTCACATCGATCCCGGCCGCCCTTCTCTTCCAATCAATTACCGACGATCCGGCCGGTTTCATCGCTGGTAGCGGCAATGAGAACCTGATCTACCTAGCAGTCCTCTTGGAGTTTGCTCTCATCCTCGCGAACGTCGGAACGGCCATCGTCCTCTACCCGATTGCTCGGCGACAGAACAGGGTTCTCGCACTTGGCTATGTCGCCGCTCGAATCATGGAATGCGTCTTCATTGCCGCCGGAATCATTTTTGTGCTCGGGGTGGTGAGCTTGCGCCAGGACTCACCGGACGCGGCTGATCTCGCCGTGTCGCTTGGGTCGCTCAAGGAGTGGACAGCCCTGTTCGGTCCCGGATTGATCGTCCCCTTCGGCAATGGGCTGATACTGGGCTACCTGATGTACGAGTCCGGCCTCGTGCCGCGGCGCATGACCTGGTTTGGACTTATCGGGGGGCCCCTCCTCCTGATAGGGAGCATCGGCAGGCTCGTCGACTGGTCGGGAGCAGACAACGCGCTGTGGGGCCTTCTGGTAGCCCCGGAGTTCATCTGGGAGGCCTTCCTGGGCATCTATTGCACGATCTGGGGCTTCCGGCGCGACTCGCCAATCCTTCAGGAGAACGCGCGTTGACTTCGGAGGCCGATCCGACTCCGCCCTCGACTTCAGAGACATCGACCGAAACTGTCCCGAGAGCGGCTCGAAGCCGGTCCAACGGCTGCCAATGGTCGGCGTAGGGTTCTCGACGGAGACAACAGCAAGAGGGATAGGCAATGAACGCGATCCGGCCGGCGACGATCGGGCTCCTACTCCTGGTGGCGGCCTGCGGACTCGACCCGGGGGCAGTAGATCTGGCCGAGAGCGCCTGCAGCACCTTCGAGGAGGTGCAAGACGAGCCGTTCGACCCGACCCAGCTCGCCGCCTACAACGACTGGTTGGACGCCAACGAGTCCGAGATGAACTCGGTGGCGGTCGGCGGCGGTTCGGCTGACTACGAGGCTGCTCTTCGCGAAGAGTGTGGACCGGTAGTCGAGACCTTCGCCGTTGCCTTCGAGGACCAAACCGGCACGTCGTTCTGGCAGACCTCGGCTGGTCCGTGACGGGATCTCCTCCGACCCGACCCCCCACTGCCGCCTCACCAGCCCCGTGGATCGTCACCGCTCGGCGTCGATGACGTCTCGGCGCAATGCAACCAACAACCGGATCAGCCACCGTTCGACGAGGCCTGTATCTCGCTCCCTTCGACGAACTAGCCGATCCACACCTTGTGACGGACCTGGCGGCCCACGCGGAAGCTCGAGGCTGGGATGCCATCTTCCTCTGGGACCGCATCCACTATCCACCACGTAATGGCCCAGTAGCCGATGTATGGGTGATGCTCAGCGCAATAGCAGTCGCCACGCGGTCGATTCGCTTGGGACCCATGGTTACGCCCCTCCCTCGAAGACGTATCCAGAAAGTGGCCCGAGAAACCGTCACCCTCGACCGACTGAGCCACGGACGCCTGACGATGGGTGTCGGATTGGGGAATGTCGACGACTTCGAACCCTTTGGCGACGAGAGTGATCCTCGGGCACGCGCCCATCTCTTGGATCGTGGACTCGAAAGGCTCACCGCATACTGGGACGAAGGTTTCCAGCCGCCTCCCATCCAAAAACCACGAATTCCGATCTGGGTTGCCGCCAACTGGCCCCACCGGCCGCCCATGCGGCGTGCCGTCCGATGGGACGGATTGTTCCCAATCGACCTGCCAGGGCCCGATGAGTTTGCCCACCTCGCCGAAGAAGCACGCCAGGAGCGTGCTGGGAAAGACGACCCATTCGATCTGATCGTGGAGATCCCGCCACGTTCTGACGTTGAGCCATGGGTGGCAGCCGGTGCAACGTGGGTCCTCACCGCCTTTGAGCCACAGTCTGGGACAGGCGAAGTTCGTGAAGTCATCGACGCCGGTCCGTGAACCGCGTGTCGTTCCCGCTCGAGTTCCAAAGACGCATTGCTAGCGAGCGCCTTGGTGTGGAGGTTGACGCGATCGACGGGGTCACAGGGTCGCTATCAGCAATCCCGCCGACTCGAGGTGCATCGCGTCGAGGGCCAAGACGGATGGCGGGGGGTATCCACGGCATAGAGTCCCGGTTGAGCCGTTCGGAGGTGGACATGACAAATTCGATCCGTGTGGCGATCGTGCAACGACCGCCGGTCACGCTTGACCGCACCGCCACAATGAAGCGCGTTCTCGATTCGATCGACGAGGCAGCCGGGGATGGGGCACGGCTAGTGGTCTTCCCCGAGACCTATGTACCGGGCTACCCGGAGTACATCTGGCGGTTACGTCCAGGGGACCCGCACGACTACCACCTGTCCCGCCAGATCCACGCTCGTCTACTGGAGAATTCGATAGATCTCGACGCTGACGATCTCGCGCCGGTCCGGGAGGCAGCCGAGCGCCATGGAATGGTCGTGATCCTGGGGGTCCACGAGCTCGACGGCCGCTTCAGCCGAGCGACTTTGTACAACACTCTGGTCACCATCGGCCCAGACGGGAGCGTGCTCAACCGGCACCGCAAGCTGGTTCCCACCAACCCCGAGAGGATGGTTTGGGCCCAGGGTGACGGCACGGGTTTGCAGGTGACCAACACTCCGGTAGGTCGGATCGGGGGCCTCATCTGCTGGGAGAACTACATGCCGCTGGCGCGGTTCGCGCTGTATGCGCAGGGGATCGACATCTACGTCGCCCCCACCTGGGATGAGGGTGACACCTGGTTGGCGTCGCTGCGACACATCGCCAAGGAAGGTCGCTGCTGGGTGCTCGGAGCAGGATGTGCCATGCAGGCCACAGAGATACCCGACGATTTCCCCGATCGCGACCGCCTCTATCCCGACCCAGACGAGTGGCTCAATTCAGGGGACTCGGTGGTGATCGACCCGGCGGGTCGGGTGGTGGTCGGTCCCCTCCATGGTGAGTACGGCATCCTCACGGCTGACATCGATGTTGCCGAGGCCAAAGCGGCCCACTACACACTCGATCCCGCCGGCCATTACAACCGGCCCGACGTGTTCCAACTGACCGTCGACAGGACGGCCCGGCCCCAAGTCGAGTTCGATGACCCCGAACCGATGTCTGTCAACTCCGGGGGCAGTTCGGTCGCCTGAATAGGCAGGACTTTCTATTGAGGCGATCGTGCGAACACCACCGAATCACGAATCCGCCTCCTCCTAGTGACCTGTCGATGAATATCGCCCTCGCTCAACCGGGCGGAATGTTCTTGTTGTGATGGAAGACGTTGTCGGGGTCGTACTTGGTCTTGACTTTGGCGAGCCGCCGGTAGATCTGACCGCCGTAGGCCTCTCGAACACGACTGTTGTCATCATCGGAGTCGAGGAAGTTGACGTAGACACCCTTGCGGTGGGGATCGAGAGCGTCGAGGAACCGGCGCGCCCAAGTGGTCTCGGCTGTGGCGTGCTTGCCGGACTCCTCAGGAAGCCACACGCCCTCGATGACGATGTTGTGCGCTACTTCGCGACCGGCGTAGGCAGTGGCGTCGTGCGGGATTCGGGAAACGGCGCCACCCAAGTGGAACATCACCGCATATGAGCGTGGCGAACTAGCGGTATAAGCGTGATCGGCAACGACCGAGATGACATCGTCGGAAAGCCCGGTCAGGCTCATGGCTTTCCAGTAGTAGTGCCACCCGTGGGGAACCGTCTCGTCGATCGCCGCCTGGTGGGCCACATACGGCTTGGGTTCGACGAGGTCCACTAGCGGCGTTCCGAACCGGCGAAGCTCACGGACGGCACGCTCGCCCTCCTCGACGTCGCCGGCGTAACAGGAAGCGACCGCGATGGCCGGCCGAAAGTGCAGGTCCTCGGGAATGCCCGGGAGTGGGGGGACGGTGCCGAGCCTGATGACAGTGCCGAGCTCGTCGGGTGCATCGGCAGCAAAGTCCCTGTAGAAGCGCAGTACGTCGATGCTGTCGTCGGCCGCCCAGAAGACAGGTCCGGCCATCACGATCGGGCCGACGGGGTGCAAGGCGAACCGGAACGAGGTGACGACGCCAAAATTGCCGCCCCCGCCCCGTAGCGCCCAGAACAGATCGGGGTGTTCATCGGCCGATGCCCGGACAATGCTTCCCTTGGCGGTCACCATCTCGGCTGCGAGGAGGTTGTCGACCGTGAGCCCGTGCTTGCGCATCAGCCAGCCCAAGCCGCCGCCGAGGGTGAGCCCGGCGACGCCGGTGTGGCTCACGATGCCGCCGGTGGTGGCCAGGGCGTGGGCCTGGGTCTCGTGGTCGACATCGCCCCAGAGGGCTCCACCTTGCACCACGGCGGTGCGAGCTGCGGGATCCACCCACACGGACCGCATCGTCGAGAGGTCGATGACGATCCCGTCGTCGCACACCGCGGTGCCGGCCACGTTGTGCCCTCCGCCCCGCACGGCGATCTCCAGGTCGTGGTCGCGGGCGAAGCGCACGGCCGCAGCCACGTCGGCACTCCCGCTGCATCGGGCGATCACCCGGGGACGCCGGTCAACGGCGCCATTCCAGACGGCTCGGGCGCTGTCGTAGTCAGGGTGGTCGGGTGTGATCAGCTCACCCCGGAACCCGTCGACCTCCATGACGCGCTCTCTCGTCGATGGTCTCATCGGCCCTCCTGCCTCGATGGCCTCATCACACCACCGTGGACCGGGGCTGAGAAGTCAAGAATCTGTACTTCACAGCCGAACGCAGAAGCGCGACACTCGCGTCGTGCGGACGTACGGCCAGTACTGCCCCATCGCACGTGGCGCCGAGATCTTCGCTGAGCGCTGGACGCCACTGATCATCCGCAATCTCTACCTGGGCTGTGGCAGCTTCGGCGAGATCCTGGAGGGCGCGCCCGGCCTATCCCGCACCCTGCTCTCGCAGCGGCTCAAGCAGCTCGAACGGCTCGCCATCATCG
>JALDXP010000096.1:0-9620 GCA_032154885.1 Actinomycetota bacterium | reverse complement strand
GCCAAAGAGAAGAACGGCGAGGGCGACCTCGCCCGCCTCATCGCCAGCCAGGGCACCTGGACGGTCAAAGACCCGTCATCCAACGGGGGCTAACGCCTCAGAGACGATGCCGGCCAGCGTTGACCGTCATCCGACCTTGGTTCTCGATCGTCCCCGAGTTGACGTTCAGCATCCCCCCGATGGTCAGATTGCCCGACAGAACTTTCTAAGCGGTGGCCAGGCCGGCCATCTCGGTCTCGAAGATCACTTCGGCGAGCTCGCTCCGATCGAGGGCCCCGTCGGTGCGGTACCAGCGTTCGACCGCATTGAGAATGGACAGAAGGAGGATCGACGCCATCTTGGGGTCCGTCCCTGGCCGGAATGTCCCATCTGCCACACCTTCGGTGATCACGGACCGGAAGGCGGCCTCGTAGGCATCACGGGCGGCGATCACACGGGCGCGATGCTCCTCGTCGAGCATCCGCGCCTCGTTGAGGAATGTGCGAACCACGTCTTGGTTGTCGAGCACCACGTCGATGTGTCCCGCGATGAGGCCGCGCAGCCGTTCGGCAGCGGTCCCACCGGCGGCGAGGACGCGATCCGCCGAGTCCTGGAAGAGACGCGCCCCCTCCTCAACGACCTCGACCAGCAAGTCCTGTTTCGACTCGACATGGGCGTAGAGGGAGGAACCGAGAAGGCCAAGCTCGCGTCCGAGGTCGCGCATGGACGTGCCGTGATAGCCCCGCTCGGCGAACAGCCTTCCGGCGGCGGCCACCACGTCGGCACGGCTATTGCGGGTGGTGACCATCAGCGGTGGTCGTAACGCACGACGACTTTGTCCGAGACGGGGTGCGACTGGCAGGTGAGCACGTAACCGGCCTCCAACTCGGAGTCGACCAGGGCGTAGTTCTTGTCCATCCGCACCTCCCCCTCCTCGATTCGGCCCTTACATGAGGCGCACATCCCGCCTTTGCATGAGAAGGGGAGCTCGGAGCGGACCCGAAGCGCTGCGTCGAGGATCGACGTCTCAGGAGCCATCCTCGTCTCGACCGCCCTCCCATCGAGGATGACCGTGAGATCGACAGACCCCTCTCCCGGTGGCGGCTCGGGAGGCAATGAGTCGAGGTCGAGCGGCCCGGCGAAGAACAGCTCGTCGTGAATACTGGCTTGGTCGACTCCCAGCTCGCCGAGGGTGCGCCGGGCGGTCATCACCATGTCGTAGGGGCCGCACAGGTACCAGCCGGCGACGTCCTTTCCGCCGAGCAGCCGGTCATGGACGACACGGATCTTCCCATCGTCGATCCTGCCGGAGAGAAATGGCAGATCGGAGCCTTCCCGGCTGAGGAGGTGGAACAGCTGGAAACGGTCCGGGTACCGGTCCTTCAGCCCCTCCAGCTCTTCGAGGAACATGACGCTGTTGGCTGTCCTGTTCCCGTAGAGGAGGGTCCACGACGAGCCCGGCTCCATCTCCAGGGTCGTGGCGATCAGCGACAGCACCGGGGTGATGCCCGAGCCGGCGGCGATGGCGACACGATGCCGCGACAGGCTCGGGTCGGGGTCGATGGTGAACTCGCCCACAGGCGGCATCACGTCGAGGACATCACCAGCCCTCAGCTCCTCTATGGCCCATGCGGAGAAGACCCCTCCCGGCAAGCGCTTGATGCCCACCCGCAGCTTGCCCCCCGCTGCGTTGGAGCAGACCGAGTACGAGCGCCGGACGTCCTCACCATCGATGGTCGCCCGCATGGTCACGTGCTGGCCCGGGAGGTAGGAGAACACCTCCGCCAGATGAGGCGGCACGTCGAACGTGACCGCAACCGAGTCTTCGGTGAGTGGTGACACCTCGAGGACCCGGAGGGGGTGGAAGGCGACGCTCATTCAGAAGTCCTTGAAGTGATCGAAAGGCTCGCCACAGGAGGTGCAGGCCACGAGAGCCTTACAGGCGGTAGAACCGAACCTGGAAACGACGCGGGCGGACCCCGACCGGCATCTGGGGCAGACGATCTCCCCACCGGGCGGTGCGATTCCGAATCCGGCCAGCTTCTCCAAGCCCTCCTCTGTGATCCAGTCGCTGCTCCACGGAGGGTCGTGGGCGATCGCCACGTCTACGTCTTCGAAACCGGCGGCGCCGAGCGCCAAGCGCAACTCATCTGCGATCTGGAGCATCGCCGGGCATCCCGAATATGTGGGGGTAATGGTCGCCACCACCCGGTGCCCGTCGATGCGGACGCCGCGCAGGATCCCGAGGTCGGCGACGGTGAGCACCGGGATCTCGGGGTCCACGACCCGCGCAGCGACTTCACAGGCCCGTTCGAGGTCGAGGAAGTCGGTGGTACTCACCATTCCAGCCCCGGATGGCTGCGCTGCATCCACTGCATCTCTGCCAGGAGCGGGCCGAGATGTTCGGAGTGGAAGCCACGCCGTCCCCCGCTCCGCTGATAGGGATCGTCGGGAATCTGAAGACCGGCCTGGTCGAGGGTCTCGCCGATGACCTTGTGCCAGATGTCGTGATACTCCGAAGCCGCGCCTTCGAAGAGCTCGGCGGTGTACCGCCACAGGGCATCGACCGCGGCCTGAGCACGTACATGGGATTCATCCGTGCCGTCGCCGAGCCGTATAACCCAAGACGATGTGTGGAGGAGGTGATAACGGGCCTCCTTCAGCGCACGGCCGGCGATCCCGGCCAGCGTCGAGTCCTCCGCTCCAGACAGATCCGCCCACAGCTCGACCTGATAGGCGTCGAAGAGGAGACCGCGCACCATGGTGTGGGCAAAGTCACCGTTGGGTTGCTCCACAAGGAGCACGTTGAGGAACTCCCGCTCGGGCCGCCGCATGGCGAAGTCGTCCTCTGTGCGCCCTTCCCCCTCGAGGTGCCCGGCCTGTGTGTAGAGAGCTCGCGCCACTCCGAGATGATCCAGGGCGATGTTGCCCAGGGCTATGTCCTCTTCGAGCTCAGGTGCCCGCGAGATCCACTCACCGAGACGCTGGGCCAGGACCAGGTTGTCATCAGCGTGAGCGACAAGGGCAAGCACAGGATCAGAGGAATCAGAAGCGGGTGCACCTTGGGGAGCGCTGGAGATGATCGGCTCGCTCACATGTGACCTACTTCATCCGGGATCTCGTAGGTCGTGGCCAGCCGGTATGGCTTCTCGTTGGCATCGACGTAGTCGGAGATGTCGTCGGGCTCGAAAGTTTGGATATCGCTGCTGCGCACCACCCAGAGACTGGCGCCCTCCCCACGTCGGGTGTAGACGTCGCGGGCATTCTGAAGAGCGGCCTCCGAATCGGCTGCGTGAAGGCTCCCGATATGGACATGGGAGATCCCACGCCGGGCCCGGACGAAGACCTCCCACATCGGCCATGACTCGGTGGCGAGATCAGCAGTCTCCTCCAGCTCGGCTATCTCTCCGGGCGCCACCGGCACTTCATAAGTCATGTGGCTGCCCCATCCTTCTTCGCCGCATGGGCCAGGGCTGCCTCCCGGACCCAAGCGCCCTCGTCCCACGCACGGACCTTGTGCTCGATGCGATCGCGGTTCATCGGCCCGTTGCCCTTCACCACTGCCCAGAACTCGTCCCAGTCGATCTCGCCGAAGTCGTAGTGGCCACGCTCCTCGTTCCACCTCAGCTCGGGGTCAGGCACCACGAGGCCCAGATAGTCCGCCTGGGGAACCGTCATGTCTACGAATTGTTGGCGCAGATCGTCGTTGGACACCCTCTTGATCTTCCATTCCATCGACTGCTCGGTGTGGGTGGAATCGGTGTCGTGGGGGCCGAACATCATCAGAGACGGCCACCACCACCGGTCCAAGGCGTCCTGAGCCATGGCCTTCTGCTCCGGGGAGCCCGAACAGAGACGGATCAGGCTCTCGTAGCCCTGCCGTTGGTGGAATGACTCCTCCTTGCAGATTCGCACCATCGCCCGCGCGTACGGGCCGTAGGAACAGCGAGTCAGCATCACCTGATTGGTGATCGCCGCCCCGTCGACCAGCCAGCCAATCGTGCCCATGTCGGCCCAGCTCAGTGTGGGGTAATTGAAGATCGACGAGTACTTGTGCTTCCCCTTGTGGAGGAGAGTCTGCATTTGGTCGCGATCGACTCCCAGGGTCTCGGCGGCCGAGTACAGGTAGAGGCCGTGTCCTGCCTCGTCCTGCACCTTGGCCATCAGAATTGCCTTGCGATGCAGGGTCGGGGCCCGGGAGATCCAGTTCCCCTCCGGCTGCATCCCGATGATCTCCGAGTGGGCGTGCTGGGCGATCTGGCGGACCAGTGTCTTGCGATAGTCCTCCGGCATCCAATCGGCCGGCTCGATCTTGTCCTCGGCGGCGACGATGGCGTCGAAGCGCTCTTCAGGATTCATCCGCATTCATCCGCGCTCTTCGGGGCTCATGGTGAAAGCTTACCAAACGAACGTTCGTTTGTCAGGGATGAGGACTAGTCACCGTGGGTGAATCAGGAACAGTGCTGGAGTTGGCAGCAGATGACGATGAAATTGAGGAGCGCGCTGGGAGAGAGCGCACGGAAACGGGGATCGGTGCCGGGGGCTCACCCCTTCGGCATTTGGCTTGCAGGTCGAAATGTGCCCGGCAGCGGTCCCTGGAATCACCCGAAGGGAGGGCCTCACCACAGGGAGGCCCTCCCTTCACCGTTTCGCACTCAGGTCTCGAAGGACCCGACGATCTCGCCGTTGAGCTCGATCTCCCGGCTCTCCTCGGTCCAACTACCCAGCGGGACCGCGATGGTGAATGGCTCGATCACTTGGGCACAGTTTTGCTCGGCGGCGACCTGGGAGATCATCTCGATGGCTATGACCTCACCGTCATCCTCCACCGTCCAGAAGATCTCATGGCATGGCGTCGGCTTCTCACCGTTGACATCGAGCATGATCTGAACCGGAAAGCTCTCCATGATCCGCACGTCGGCGCCGGTCACCCAGACTTCTCCGTCGACACTCCCCTCGATGGGTGGTCGCGGCTCCGGGATCGACCCGACCTGACCGGGATCCACTATCGGCTCGTCTCCGCCGGAATCAACCGGCTGATCGGGGTCGATGGATGTCGTCGGCGCCGGGCCACCTCCGCCGCCTATCACATCGGGCGAGCCACAAGCGACCGTCACGGCGGCCAGGACCAGGACCAGGACATGTCTTCTCATCACGATTGGATGTCCGCTAAAGGACTCCTGGTTCCCGTGTTCATCAGGCCAGCGAGACGAGGTCGAGGAGTTCCTCGTCGAAGAACCGCATCTCGCCTTCCGGCATCAAGACCGCCCGGTCGGGCATGAGTTGGGCCACGAAGTCGGTGTCGTGGCTGACGAGCACGACGGTCCCCTCGTAGATGGTGAGGGCGTCGAGCAGAGCCTCTTTCGCCTGAGGGTCGAGGTTGTTGGTCGGCTCGTCGAGCAGCAGCACGTTGGGCCGGGCTGCGACCAGCATCGCCAGCGCCAGCTTGGTCTTCTCACCGCCGGACAGGGTGGAGCCGTCCTGGTCGACCTTGTCGGAGAGGAGAAAATGTCCGAGCAGCGACCGCAGCGTCTGGTCGGCCAAACCTCCGTTCTGTCGCATGTGATCGAGGACCGAGCGCCCGGCTTCGATCTGCTCGTGCTCCTGGGCGTAATACCCGACGCTTGCATTGTGCCCCAGCGAGACCTCGCCCAAGTCCGAGGTCTCGACGCCGGCGAGGATGCGAAGCAGTGTCGTCTTGCCGGCGCCGTTGAGGCCGATCAGCAGCATCCGCTCGCCGCGCTCCACGGCGAACTCGACATCGACGAAGACCAGGTTGTCGCCGAACGACTTGGCCAAACCCAGGGCAGACAGCGGCACACGGCCTGATTTCTCGGGCTGTGGGAAGGCAACTCTGACCCTCTTTCCGCCCTTCTGGACCTCGACCAGGTCGCGTTTCATCCGATCGACCCTGGTCTCCCAGGATCGGGCGATCTTCGCCATCTTCTCTGTGGTGCCCTTGAACCGCCGGATGTTCTCTTCTAGACGCTCGATCGCCTCGTCCTGGTGCTTGCGCACTCGCTCTTTCTGCAGCCGCCGCCGATCGCGTTCGACCAGATAGTGGGTGTAGTTGCCCCGGTAGGCCTCCAACTCGCCATGCTCCAGGGCGAGAACCGAGGTGATCGCCTCATCGAGCAGGGGCAGATCGTGGGAGACGACCAGCATCCCGCCCCGATACGTGGTGAGCCACTCGATCAACCATGCCTTGGCGTCGAGGTCGAGGTGGTTGGTGGGCTCGTCGAGGAGCAGGACATCGGTCTCGGCAAAGAGGATCCTGGCCAGCTCGACGCGTCGGCGCTGGCCACCGGACATGGTGACCACGGACTGGTCCAGCTCGTCGTTTCCGATTCCGAGAGCGGCCGCCATTCGCTTTGCCTCTGCCTCGGCCACGAAACCGCCCTTCGTCTCGAATTCCTCATGGAGACGGCTGAACCGGGCGATCCCCCTGTCCCGCTCCTCCCCGTGGAGGTCATGAAGCCGCCGTCTGGCCTCCTCTATCCGGCGTTGCAGGGCACCGATCTCCCTCGCCATGAGGATTCGCTCCAGCGCGGTGGCGTCTGGGTGCTCCAGCTCGGGAAGCGCGGCCTCCTGGGAGAAATACCCGAGACGGCCCGAACGCAGGACGGTCCCCTCTGCGGGAGCGAGGGTGCCGGTGAGCGTCTTCATCAGAGTGGTCTTGCCCGCGCCGTTCCTGCCCACGAGGCCGATGCGGTCGCCTGATTGCACGCTGAAGGAAGCCCCGTCGAGCAAAGTGCGGGGGCCGACATCGATGCGGAGGTCGCGTGCGATCAGCATTGGCAGGAACCTGTGGGTTTAGACGATAGAAGAGGGCCCTCTGATACCGGGGTGAAATATCCGTGCTGGGCCAAGCCGACGCTAAGACTTCCCTATTAACTTCCTGACCGATGTTGGGGCGGTTCAAAGCGCTTTTCGACTCGCCGTTCCTGCGCCGGGTGACCTGGCATATCAAGAGGGTGGGAGAGAAGATCGACAGACGATTCTTCGTCTCGCTGATCCTCGGCCTGGTTGTGATCCTCGGTGTGGCATCGGTCCTGATCTGGCTGACGGAGACCGACCGAACGGTCGCCATGCTCGGCCAGTCCTTCTACTGGGCGGGGACAACCGTGCTCGGCGTGGGCGCGGGTGGATTCGTGTCGGGACCGGTGGGTTGGGTGGTCGGCTGGCTGCTCGGTCTCTTCGGGGTGGCGATCGTCGCGACGATCACCGGAGCGCTGGTCGGATTCGTGATCGATTTCCTGTTGAAGGAGGGGCAAGGGATGGGTGCATCGGGATACTCCGACCACATAGTGGTGTGCGGATGGAATGCCACGGCGAGGGATTTGATCGAGGAATTGAGCAGAGACGACTACAGGACGAAGGTCGTGCTCCTCTACGACTCCGAACGAAGCCCGGCGGCCGACAACGTGTACTTCGTGAGAGGCAGCAGTAGTCATGACCCCGACTTGCGGCGGGCAGGGATCGAAACCGCATCGGCCGCCATCGTCTGTCCGATCGATGGATCAGACCAGGCCGACATGTCATCGATCCTCACCGTCCTCGCCATCGAGTCGATCAACCCGGAGGTGCGCACCGTTGTCGAGGTGAACAATCCCGATCATGCCGAACATTTCCGGAGGGCCAACGTCAACGAGATCATGGTTACCTCCAAGCTGGCGGCACACCTTCTCGCCCGCTCGGCGATGTATCCAGGTCTGTCCCAGCTGGTGACAGACATCGTGTCGGGTGGGGAAGGATCCGAGCTGTATCGAGTGGCCTTGCCCGAGGATTGCGACGGGATGTCGATAGATCAGGTCGCATCCAAGCTTCGCTCCGAGCACCAGGCCACTTTGCTGGCGGTGGTCCGCGGCGGCATCACTCACCCCAACCCGGACTCGGACTTCCGCGTCGTTCCCGAAGACGACCTCGTCATCGTCGCCGAGTCCCTGGGAGACCTCCAGCCTCTCCGTGAGACAACGGCAGTGGCCTGAAAGGAAGGCAAAACGTTCGGACCGGCGAAAGCACCCGTTCACCGTGCGGTCATGTCATCCCTGTACAAATGTCAGTGTCAGAGACCCTCCCGGTGTCACTGGCGACAACAGATCCCTCCTCCCAGGATCATCGGGGCGACCCCAGTGTCGCCCCGATCTCGTTCGAACCGAACCTGAGGCGATTCGGCCCGTATCCGGCTCGTAGAACCTGAGGTTCGTCGTCGCTAGCAATAGGCTGCCGTATCGCAGATGAGCGAGATCCCCACACGCACCCGGGTAGTCATCATCGGGGGCGGGCCGGCCGGCACGCTTCTCGCCCATCTCCTCCATGCTCGCGGGATCGACAGCGTCATCCTCGAGCTTCGCACCCGGGACCACGTGCTGGAGCGGGTGCGAGCCGGGGTCATCGAGCACGAGAGCGCCGAGATCCTGCGCGATTCGGGGGTCGGCAAGCGCATGGATGCGGAGGGCTTCGTCCACGAAGGGGTGAATCTGGCCCACGCCGGCGAGATGCTGCGTATCGATTTTCAGGGATTGACCGGCAAGCACGTGACGATCTACGGCCAGACCGAGTTGCAGAAGGATCTCTACGACGTCATCGACGCTGACGGAATCCCGCTGATCGACGAGGCGGAAGCGGTTCGTGTTGGCGGGATCGAGGGCGACTCACCCATGGTCGGTATCGACCGCCACGGTCAGGAGCACAACATCGCCTGCGACTTCGTGGTCGGTTGCGACGGCGCCCACGGCGTGAGCCGGGACTTCATCCCACCCGGCGCCAGACGTTCGTATGAGCGTCAGTACCCGTTCTGCTGGGTCGGCGTCCTCTCCGAGACCCCGCCGGTCGACGATGAGCTGATCTACGCCAGCCACGAGCGGGGCTTTGCCCTCTGCTCGATGCGAAACGAGCATCGCAGCCGGTACTACCTCCAGGGCCCGGCCGACACGACGCCCGACGACTGGCCGGACGACCGGTTCTGGTCGGAGCTGACCGAGCGGCTCCCCGAGACCGTGGCCGACCGCCTGGTGACGGGACCCTCGATCGAGAAGCTCGTCACCCCTCTGCGGAGCTGGGTATCCGAGCCCTTGCGTCATGGGAGGCTCTTTCTGGCAGGAGATGCCGCCCATGTGGTCCCTCCGACCGGGGCCAAGGGTCTCAATCTCGCCATCTCCGACGTGGTGTATCTCGTCGATGCGCTGGCCGGGCACTACGACAACGGATCGATGACTGGCCTCGATGAGTATTCCGGGGTAGCAATGGCACGCGTGTGGAAAGCCGTGCGATTCTCCTGGTGGATGACGACCATGCTTCATCGCTTTCCCGGGATCAGCGACGAGTTCGAGCGCCGTCTGCAGGAGGCCGAGCTCGACTACCTGTTCGGATCGGAGAATGCGCAGCGGGCGATGGCTGAGAACTATGTCGGGCTCCCCCACTGAGAAGAGTGACGAGCGAGGACGGCTGATGAGTACATACGAGGATGGGATGAAGGTGCGGAGGGCGGTGCTCGGCGACGAGTACGTCGATCGGGCGACCGAGGCAGCTACCGCCATCGATGCCGACTTCCAGCGATGGATAACCGAGACGGCCTGGGGAGGTGTGTGGGCCCGGCCCGACCTCGACCTGAGGACACGGAGCCTGCTCACCATCGCCAT
>JALDXP010000095.1:0-9675 GCA_032154885.1 Actinomycetota bacterium | reverse complement strand
CCCAAACTGCAGACATCAGGGCCCTCCTCGGGGCCGGAGATGAGGACCGCGTCGCTGTCGCTCACTTCCTGGTAGGGGCTCTCTTCTTGGTGCTGGCCGGCGTCTTCCAACTGATCGCCCTCTTCTCGCTGCGCTTCGCCGGGCTGTCCCCGATCAGCTACGGCCGCGCCGAGTCGATGGCCAACATCACGGTCATGCTGGGCTTTCTCGTGCTCACTCTGGCGGGTGGCATCTACTACGTCCTCCCCAGGCTGACCGGTGCCCGGCTGTGGCGGAAGGAGCTGGCGTACCTCGGGCTCCTCGGCGTCTCGGGTCTAGTTGTGCTCGACCTTCTAGCCGTGGTCTTCGGTTTCGGTGAGGGTCGGCAGCCGTTCGGCCTCCCCTGGTGGCTTCACCTCCCGATGCTTGCGCTGCTGACCATTCCCTTCGCCGTCACGATGATGACCATCCGGCGACGGGAAGAGGAGCGAAGTTTCGTGACCCTCTGGTTCGTGATGGGGGGCGTGGCCTGGTTGCCACTGCTCTATTTGGCCTATTCGGCCGGCAGCCTTCCCTTCGTGGGCTCTCTGGGTGCGGAGTATTCCGACCTCTTCTTCTCCGCCGGATTCGTGACCCTCTGGGTGTTCACCGTGGGCAGCGGGCTCTTCTACTACACCCTGGTCAAGGAGCTCGACATTCCCCTCGCCTCACGTCAGCTGGCTTCAGTCGGCTTCTGGTCCCTCGGCTTCGCCGCCGCATGGTGGGGCTCGGCACAACTCGTCTTTGGCCCCGGGCCGGGTTGGATCGACGGTGTTTCGGCCGCCTTGGGCCTGGCCTTCCCCATTGGAGCCCTCGCCAATGCCGCCAATGCCTCGCTCACCCTCCAGGGGCACTGGGAGAAGTTGAGGGACAAGCCGGGTGTCACCTCAGGCATCGTTGGCCTCTACCTGGGGGTGGCAGTGGCCATCCTGGCCAGTTTTGCCTCCTTCCCATCCGTCGGATCGGTGACCGCACTCACCGGCTACTGGGAAGCGATCGAATACGTGGCTTTGTACGGGGTCGGCGTACTGCTCGCCGCCGGCGTCGTCTTCGAGGCGTTGCCCCGGATATCGGGCCGCGAGCCGGCCACCTTGGATCGTCCTCGATCCTTCAATCGCTGGACTGTCGTCGGCGTGGGCGGTGTCGGGGTGAGCATGATCGCGGCCGGCTTGGTCAGCGGGTACTCGTGGGTGGCGGGCTCGAACAGCGCCGCCTACGTCAACGCCGGGGAGGGCTGGGCCGCGGGGGCTGGGGCGGCCGAGGTGCTGATGCTCGTGGCCGTTGGATTCGGCATCGTGGCCTTCCTCGGACAGCTGGCGTACGCCGCCACCGTTATCGGGACGGTCACAAGTGGCAGGGCGGTCGCCCAGGAGGTTCTGGTCTACGGCCCCGACCCGGACAGCGACGAGGATTCCGATGAGTGAGCTGAGCGCTGCGGCCGCCGAAGCTCTCGGAATCCCCGAAGCCATCGTGCAGCGCTCCGCCGCTGCTCGGGCTGAGGAGACCGGCATGACCGTGGACGAGGTGCTGGCCGCCTGGGCCGGAGGAGGAGACATCCCGCCACCGGCGGCGCCCGCTCCCGCTGAGCCGGGGGCCGCCGAGGAACAAGTGGCACCGGCCGACGAGCCCGCGGAGCAAGCTGTCAGTCCCTCGCCGACGCCAACACCAGTCATCGAGACGCCCGCGGCTTCACCGGTGACCGCCACGCCATCTGTACCGGGCAAGCCACCGGTTCTGGTCGGAGAGGCCGACAACCCCATCGCCGTCCTCGTCGGGGCGGTGGGCCTGTTCGTTGCCCTCTTCCTGGTTGGGGTGGTGGGGCCGTCTCTCCCCACCGAGAATCCGGGGGCGCGGACCAGTGACCTGCCCTACACCGAGACGGCCTTCCACGGGCAGGAGATCTACCAGTCGGTCGGCTGCGCCTCGTGTCACACCCAGATGGTTCGTCCCGTTGTCGCGGATGTTGGTCTCGGGGCGGTGTCCCTGAACGACACCAATCAGGTGTTGGGGTCACGCCGTTTCGGCCCGGACCTGTCCAATGTCGGGGCCAGAGTCTCCGCCAGTCAGATCGAGGCGATCATCACCGGGCTCGACGACCATCCCGCGCTATCGCTCTCATCGGAAGATCTCGATGCCCTGGTGGCGTATATGGTCGAGTCGGCCACGCTCGAGGAGGCACCACCTGGTGAGCCGGGCGAAGAAGAGCCAGCCGAAGAAGAGCCGGCCACCGAGGGAGAGGCGGCCGGGTCGTGAGTGACCTCAGTGCTGCCGCTGAGGCCCTCGGCATCCCCGAGGCAATCGTCCAGCGCTCGGCTGCTGCCCGTGCCGCCGAAACCGGGATGACGGTCGACGAGGTCTTGGCCGCCTGGGCCGGGGGTGGGTCCGTGGCCGGATCCCCACCCGCGGCTGCGGGTGACCAAGCGCCACCCACCGAGGCTGAGCCGGCGGAGGCAACCGAGGAGACCGAGGAGACCGCCGCACCTGCACCCACCCCCGACGAGGTGCCTGAGTCCGCACCTGCTCCGGCGCCTTCCGGCCCGGTGACCCGTTCTCCGGTCCCGGCTGAGGTGACCGCCGCCGAAGCTGCCGGGCTTCCCGAGGTGATCACGGTCCCCACCGCCGGAATCAGGGAGAGGACAAACCTCGCCATCCCCCGCTGGTTGGCCGCGGTCATGTTGATCATCCCCGCTTTCGCCCTCTTCGCCCTGGGCGGCTCCGCCACCGGCGAGTGCGGCGAGGCCACCGAGCTCTCCACCAATGTCATCACCGGCCAGGTGGTCAATTGTGACGGCACCGAGTTCACCGGCTCCGGAGCAGGTGGAGGAGGAGCCGACTTCGTCGCCATGGGCGAAGACGTCTATCAGAATGTGGCCAATTGCGACGGTTGTCATGGCGCCCAAGGCCAAGGTGGGGTGGGGCCGGCTTTCTCAGGCGTCATCACCACCTTCGGGTCCTGCACCGATCACATCGAATGGGTCACGCTCGGTTCCGAGGGTTTCCAGGGCGAAGGCCGGTCGACATACGGCGACACCGGCAAGCCCATCGCCGGAGGGATGCCGCAATTCGGCGGCACTCTCACCGAGGAGCAATTGGCTTCGGCAGTTGCCTTCGAGCGAGTCCGCTTCGGTGGCGCCGACCCGGCAGAGACTCTCACCGACTGTGGCCTGGCCCCGGCTGAGGGCGAGGAGGGAGAGGCTCCAGGAGAGACCACCCCGGGTGACGAGGCACCTGCCGAGGGGGAGCCGACGACCACGGTGAGCGGCGGAATCACGACTGTCGGCGAAGCCGAGGCCGCTCTCGCACCGGCCTCGTAGCCCAAATCTTCGGATTTTTTTCCTAGCTCTCGATTCCCCGCAACGCCTTGCGTAGGGGCCTCGCCTCGATCTTCCCCTCGGCCAGCACGATGTCCCCCGCCCCGAGGAGAACCGGCACCCGCATCCCATAATCCCTGGTCAAAGCATCGTCGGTGTCGATATCGACCTCGTGGATCGTGCCACTGACGCTCGCCACCGCCTTCTCGACGATCGGGCGCGCCTCATCGCAAAGGTGACAACCGGCCCTGATCAGGAATCTGAAGGCTGAATTGTTCAAGTAACCACCGTGGGTGACCGATAATGGACACGCACGGATGGAGGGTCAACCGTTCCCCTCATACCAAGGGCACGTTCGTCCAAGGTGTGAACGGATAGCCTCCCAGCCCGCCCCACGGTACGGAACTCTCCAATCGTGCAGATGAGGCCCCCACCACGAGTGGGGGCCTCATCATTTTTCAGCGCTCGATCGTGGTCTGCCATCGTGTGAGTGTTGAGACCCGCCACCGCCGTCGTCCTGGTCATCCTTCTGCTTCTCATCGCCGCCGCCGGCATCATCCAGCTGACGTCGATCCTGTCCCAGCCAGGGTGACCGCCACGCCTGCCGACAGGTTCAACTCCTCGTCGGCGGCGCCCTCCCGAATCGCGATTGCGATCAGCCCGGCCGAATCGACATGCACCAACGCCTCACCCGGCTCCACGTCGGAATACGTGGCCGCCCACGGAAGCGTGTGCAGGGTCGCTCCCACCTTCATCGTCAACACGGACCCCGGCGAGACACCGACGGCGGCCAGGTCGTCGGGACCGATGTTGGTCTGAACGTTCCCGAACCGATCCACCCACCACGCCTCGCCTGTCACCAAGCTTCCCTGGGTCTCGGGCAGCGGCAGCAGCAGTGGCTGCACCGCATCCGGGCCAACTTCTGGACCGAGATCCTGTATCGCCGCCTCCCCTGAGGCGAGAAGTGCAGCCGCCGGGGCGAAGACGTCTCGGCCATGAAAGGTCTCGCCGGGCGAGGGAATCCTCGCCTCAGGATTGTCGATCGAGACCATCACCCTCGCCCCGCCCACCATCGCCGCCGCCGGCGACAGCACCCCGTTGTCGGGGCCAACGAAGAAGCCCCAGTCCGTCTCCAGGGCGAGTGACTTGCGATCGGAGCCGACCCCCGGGTCGACCACGACCAGGGCCACGCCTTCCGGCAGATACTGGATGGCCCGGGTCAGGCTGAGGGCGGCAGCCCTCACATCACCCCTCGGAGTGCCGTGGCCGACATCGATGACGAGTGATTCCGGGGCGAGCTTGGCCAACACGCCGTGCACCACGCCGACGAACTCGTCGGCATGACCGAAGTCGGAGAGGAAGCTGATGGGGAGAGTGTTGTGAGCCATGCGTGGTCCTATATTGCCGCGATGTCCGAGACCAGCCATGACGGAGTAGCGCGAGAGGTGTCCCGGGCGAACGTGGCGATGCTCATGGGTAGCGTCGACACGGGGAAGACGACCCTTGCCCTGCAGGCGGCTCGTCTCGCCATCGGCGCAGGTCGGACAGTTGCAATCGTCGATGCTGATGTGGGCAACTCGACCGTCGGGCCCCCGGCGTGTGTTGGACTGAAAGTGCTCCGCTCGGCGGAGGACCTCGATGACATCGAGACGCCCGACCGGCTCCACTTCGTGGGCACCATCTCCCCGGCGCGACTCGTGCTGCAACAGGTCGTGGCCACAGCGGCGATGGTCGACCTTGCTCGGGGGATGGCCGACCTCGTGATCCTCGACACCACAGCTGTGGTTTCGGGGGTGGCCGGCGAGACCCTCAAGTACCACAAGGCCGAACTGTGTCGGCCGGACAAGGTCGTTGCCCTGCAACGTGGCGGCGAGATGGAGCCGGTGGTGGGGATGCTTCGCCGTTTCCTCGGCATGGAAGTGACTGTTACCCCCGCCGACCCCAATGTGATGCCTATCTCGCCTGACGAGAGGGCCCAGCGGAGAACCGAGGCGTTTGCTCGGGCACTGGCTCCGCCACTTGACCGATGGAAGGTTCGCCCCACCGTATTCGCACCGACTCTTCCCATGGGCCTCAACCTGGGGCGCCTCGACGACGTGCTGGTTGGCGTCCAGGACGAGGACGGAGGTTGTCTGGGGCTCGGGATCCTCAGCAACGAGGATGACGGGCTCAGAGTGATGACCAACACCGGCGAAGGGATGAAGGGTCTCCGTCTTGGGTCGATGCGTCTCGACCCGGTGACACTCGAGGCCAGTGTGATCAGTCTGCGCGAGGTCATGTTTGGGATCTGAGTGGTGGGTAGTCGGTTTTGGGTCTTGGGTGATCGTCGCTCGCACCCGATAAATAGCCGATGCCCGGGAAAAAGCATTGGCTCTCGCTGCTGCTGGTTGCATTCATCTCATCCGCGCTCGGCGTCGCCGCAACCGCTGATTCGGGGACCGAGAGCGAGTTCGTCTCACTGATCAATTCGACCCGCGCCAACAATGGCCTGGGGGCGCTCGAAATAGACGGCGGTCTTCGCTCACATGCCCGGAATCACACCCAGGCAATGATCGACCAGGGTGACATCTTTCACTCCAGTTCAGGGGAGCTCTCGGCCGCCGCCGGAAGTGGCTGGTCACAGGTCGGCGAGAATGTGGGAAGAGGTCAGGCCCCCTCCTCCCTGCACACGGCGTTCATGAACTCCTCCGGGCACGCCGCCAACATCCTCGGTGATTACAACTATGTCGGTGTCGGGACCGACACCAGCAGCGACGGATCCCTGTACGTCACCGTTGTATTCATGAAGAAGGGCGAAACTGCCCCACCAACGACTGAGGCACCTCCGACCACCGAAGCCCCGGCTCCCCCACCGCCCACCGACCCGCCGGCGACCACAGTGCCGCCCTCAGACGATGGGGGCGAGGCGGCTGCCCCGGCGCCGACCACGACCACACCTTCGACCTCCACCACGGCGCCCCCGACTACCACGACGACGATGGTCCTGCCACCGGACAAGGCCGTGATCCCCGGCCAGTCGTGCCTCGAGGCGAGCCGATTCGCCCAGCTCTGTCACGATTGAGTGGTCAGGGGATCAAAAGCAAACGCCCGAGTGACCTACCTGAGCCTCCTCCGCACTTCCCCGAACGGACGGTTCTCTGGTCTGCCTCTCGGGCGTTCGCAGCGCCGAATGTACGGGTTCTGCAGCCTGGAAGCAACGACCATGCTCCGGACGCGGTCTAACGCCAAGTAACGCTCTGTATCGCAAAATAGGCAGCAGGTTCGACTTTGATGAGCGTTACCAACAGGAATCGCCGGTTTCCACAGGCTTTGTCCACATGGCTTTGTTCACAAGTTTCTAACCGGAATTTTCGCGACCCACGATGAGGGAGCGGAGCAATGGCCGGAAGCCGACCTCGATGGCGTCATAGATCTCGCCCAGGACAAGGTCTAGCTCGAGGTCGGTCACCTGAGGCTCGGCGAGCCGCCCGCGCAATACCAGCCCACCCTCGAAGTCGAGGGCGAAGTGGGCCCGCCACCCTTTCATGTTCCTCTGCAACGCCTGCCTCAACAGCTCGCTGCCGGCCTCGGCCGCCGGCAGGACATACGCTTCGTACTGGAGACTGCGCTGCCCGATCGTGAACCAAGTCGTGGTGGCATCGCGCACCTCCTGCCGCATCCGCACCGCCCAGCGGCCCTCGACCTCTTCGGCGTACTCGACACTCGAATCGGGGTCCGCGATCCATTGCTCGATTCGATGCTCCAGCACCCCTCTCATACCCATTGCAGTTCCACAGTGGGCTCGAGCTCGCCTACGGGCCGGCCACCGCCGAGGACAGAGGGGCGGGCGAGCGGGCCGAGACGATCGCCCGCGATTCGCGGCAGCTCGCCCAACCCGGCCAACGTGGCAATGGCCGCGGCATCGGCGACCTCCTGGATCCCGTCCCATGACTTGACCGCAACACCCAATCTTCCATCGATCGCGACACCGATGCAGCCGGCGGCCCCCCGCTTGGAGGCTGCATTCACTGAGCTCGCGATCGAGGCATCACCGTTGCCGGTGCCCGAGACAAGCGCCGGATAGCGATGCATCGTCTCGAAGACCTCCCTGAGCCGTGGGAGCGATGCAAGTCGGGCGTAGAGAGTCGCCATGGCCCGGGTTGTCGTACGGTGCACGGGCGCTCCACATCCGTCGACCCCCACGGGTGAAACCGGGAAACCACCCAGATCGGCGATCAGATCGGTGATCGCGACCTGGAGCGGGTGATCCGGGGCCAGATAGATGTCGATCGGCCAGCCCTGTGTTTGGCAAGCCCGGAGCCATCCCGCATGCTTGCCCGAACAGTCGTGCCATATCCGGCGTGGCTCGCCACTGCTTCCCATCTCCACTCGGAGACGAGTCTCGGCTTCGGCCGACAACGGCCAGCTCGGTGGGCACTGGAGATCGGTCTCGCCGAGGCCGACTCGGGCAAGCATCGACCCGACCAGGGCGGCGTGCACGGGATGACCGTCGTGGGAGGCACAGGCGAGGGCGAGCTCGAGGGGCCCCAGGTCCGCGCCGTGCTCTTGCGAGGCAAGAGCCTGAAACGGCTTGGCGGCGGACCGGAGGAAGAAGGGTTGGTCGATGTCGCCCGAATGGGCCACCAGGGCGCCGTCGGCCGAGACAACAGCGACCGCCCCATCGTGCATCGTCTCGACCAGACCCGAACGTG
The DNA here is from genome assembly GCA_032154885.1 of Actinomycetota bacterium. Lineage (GTDB taxonomy): Bacteria > Actinomycetota > Acidimicrobiia > Spongiisociales > ZC4RG35 > JARDZU01. Next base: position 1,655 of record JALDXP010000095.1, on the reverse strand, counting down.
TTCTGGCCGCGAGCAAACCGTCAGCCCGCTGGCTGCGCTTCGCCCTGCTGGCTTCTATAGCGGGCGATGATCTCGTCCTGAAGGGCGTCGATCACCACATGCAGCTGGCGCCGCTGTGCCGAAAGCTCGGCCTCCACCTCTTGCACGCGGTCGATCGCCTCGGTGAGCTCATCGTCGGTCAGCTCCGGAAGCTGGGTCAGGATGCCGTCATCCATGATCCTGTCGATGAGTCGCCGGCCCGTGGTGGCCGGGATCGGAGGCATCGGGTCGAGATGTCGCAGGTTGGGCTCGCTGCCAAAGGTCATCCCTGAGGCCAGGATCTCGGGCAATGCCTCGATCAGACTCCGCTCCTCCTGCCCGCTGCGCCGGCGAAGCTCGAAATTGAGCAGATCCACCCTTCCATGGAGCAGACGGCGGTAATACGAGATCTGGGCCTCGACGTCCTCGGCAGACTCCCGACGTCTCCTCAGCTCGTCGAGGTCGGCTTCGGAGATGTCGGCCAGATAATCCGGCTCGAGAACGGTGTCGATTCTGCGGCGGTGCTCGCTCACGGGAGGCAGGCTACCTGCATGCCCCGGCCACCGTTGCATAGGGGTTGACGGCCGCCGAGCCCCGCCCACCGGGGTGGATCTCGAAGTGGAGGTGCGGTGAACCACCCCTGGCGTTTCCACTGTCGCCGTTGAAGCCGATCGTCTGGCCCTGGCTGACCGACGACCCGGAGGCGACGTTGAAACCGGAGAGGTGGGCGTAGTAGAAGGCGATCCCGTTGTCGGCCAGCAGCCAGATCGTGTTGCCGCCGAGGCCGCTGCTGCCAAGGGCGACACGCCCCGAGGCAACCGCGTACATCGGCTCGTTCCAGGCCGCGAACATGTCTGTCCCCTTATGGGCGCGGCCCCCTGATCTCGACGCCCCCCAGGAGTCGATGAACGAGGTCCGGCCCGGCGTGAAGGGACAGATGAAAGAGCCAACCTGCACCGAGCCGGCAGCTCGTTGCCTGGCCCGCGCCGCGAGCTCAGCCTGCTCGCGGTCGTACTCTGTGGCGAGATCCTTGCAGCGGCCGGACAACTGGGCATATGCCGCCTGCTCGGCCTCCATCGCTGCTTCCTGATTGCTTCGGGCATCGAGCTTCTGGGTCTCCACAGCCTCCAACTCGACGTGGGTGTCCTCGAGGACGGCCTGGAATCGATTGAGCTCACTGCGGGCCGCCACGAGCTCATCCAGCGACTCCTGTCCACCGGTGGCGGCAGTGGTGAGGAATTCCGAAGTGGTCATGAATTCGTCGACCGAAGAAGCGGAGAAGATGATCCCCGGGCTGGCAAGCCCGCCTCTCATGTAGAGCTCCACGGCCTGTTCCTCGATCCTCGTCTGGATCTGGTCCAGATCCTCGGTGTGGCTGGACACCGAGCCCGCTACAGACTCCTGTTTCCTCTCCACGCGATCGACTTCGATCACGGCGTCTTCGTACTCGTGGGCCGCGACCTCGAACGCTGCCTGGGCGGACCGATACTCCTCGAGCTGGGCACGAGAATCGGCGCACGCCTCCTCCACCTGAGCCTTGGTCACCGCCTGGCCGGCGAGGGGGAAGAGGACAGCGATCAGACCGATGAGGGTGAGAAGGGTGACGACGCGGATCGGCGTCTGGGCACGCATCGGCG
>JALDXP010000094.1:0-9715 GCA_032154885.1 Actinomycetota bacterium | reverse complement strand
CCACCTCGGCCCAACCCCGTATTTCCGGGATCCAGCAGATTGCCCCAACCCCGGTGTAGACGATGTCGAATTTCTCATCGAGGACTTCTGGTGTGTCGTACAGTTCGGAGACGATGAACCGGGCCGGTGTCCCGGAGTCTTCGCTGAGCCGCGTTGCAGCCTGAATCGACTTCTCCGACAGATCGGTGCCCGTGACCGTGGCCCCGAGACGGGCCCAGGAAATCGTGTCGGTGCCGATGTGGCACTGCAGATGGAGCAGGCTCTTCCCGGTCACATCACCGAGCTTCTCCTTGTCGTAGGTGACGACTCCGCTCAGGTGAGCGGGATCAGAGATGAACCTGGCGACGCCGTACTCATCCGACCCATAGTGAATGGGGGCACGTGCGTCCCAATTCGCCCGATTGGCTTCGCGGTAATGGTCCAGTGGCATTCGCTGAGTATGGCGGCGTTACGTTTTTCACAGGGAGGAATATGTCTCGTCAGGTCGCAGGATCCCCAGGCCGAGATCGAGCTCTGGCGGCCGCCACCTGGTAGTTAGGCCCGAGCCTCAAGGCGTACCCGGGTGAGAGATGAAGTCCCACGCCTGGTCGTCCCCCCAGGCCACAGGCACCGAGACCACGTCCGTTGGTGATCCGTCTTCAGCTGAGTGCCAGAAGACACGAATCGTCTCCCCACCGACGAACGGGTAATCGATCACGAATTCATAGGCTCCCCAGCAACCGGTTCCACAAGTGGCTGTCGCGAAGTCTTCGTGAACCACGTTGCCACTGGCATCCACGACTTCCAGACTCACCGTCGCCTCGAACACATTGGCAAAGCCTGTGATCGTCAGCCCGCTATCTCCCGATCCGGAGACCGCCGAGTCGAGATTGACCGAGTTGAGCTGATCGAGGAAGGCGTCCCGGCCCACCGGCTCGGTCAGGCCGAGCCCCTCCGTGCCGTAGGCGGTTATTGGTTGGCCGCCAACGGTGAACAGCACCTCGGAGATCTCCTCACCGTCGCTCGCCGTGTATATCAGCTGGTTGAGCATCGTGATGTCGGCGAGCAGGCCGCCGGCGCCGTCGAGAAATGCCTCGTTCATGTCGACCGTGACGATCTGATCGCTGCGGGTGACACCAACAACCTCCACGGCATCCGGGATCGAGGACTCGAATCCATCGGGAAGTGACAGATCATCGGCAGTCAGGAGCTGCAACGCGGCGAAGGTGTCGTCAGCTTCTTGGGGTGGATACGCGGTAGCCAGGAACGGCACGAGGGCCGGGTTACCGGTGTTCGAGTTCTCGGGTGACTGAGTCAGGAAGACGAACACCGCCCTGGGCTCGTTCACGACAGCGGTGGTCGTCGTCTCCGGGACAGTGGTGGTGGTCACCGTCGGCTCAGTCGTGACAGTCGTCGAGGCCTGTGGCTCAGTCGTGACCGTGGTGGGCACCGTCGAGGTCGTCGACGACGCAACCGGATCGACCTCTCCCCCTCCCCGCGAGAGGAACAGCGGGATTGCCGCAAGGAGCAACACGACCAAAGCGGCGCCTGCGAACACGAGCACCGGACGGGGTTTCGAGTCTTCACGTTGGGTCACAGAGACCTCCTCGGGGTAGGGCGGCGGCTCCGGCGACATCGCCACCAGCCGGTCGGCAAGTTCCTTCATTTTTCGGTCATCGGATCTGCTCATGACAGCCACTCCTCGAGATGCTTTCGGGCGCGGGCCAGATGACGCTTCACGGCTCCGGTCGATATGCCCATTCGTTCGGCGACTGCCTCCGCCGGGAGATCAGCCCAATAGGTGAGCAGCACGGCGGCGCGCTGTTGAACCGAGAGGCGCTCCACCGCACCCAGGACATCGAAATCGATGTCCTGTGATGGCGCCGACTCGGGCGTGGCTGTCTTCATCTCCCGGAGTCGCCGCGACAGCGTGCTCCGATGGTGATCGTTGGCAACACTCAGGACCGCCCGATAGAGGTACGCCCGACGGTTGCTCACCTCAGGCCATTTCCTGGCGGAAAAGGCCTTGAGACAGGCGTCGGTCACGACATCAGCGGCGTCGAACGGCCCCACCAGGCCAGTCGCATACCTGGTGAGCTCGACGGAGTAAGACCGATATACCTGCTCGTTGTCCATCACACCTGTGGCGGTGATCATGCCCCTGAGACGGAGCCAGGTCCGGGATTGGGTGACACGGCCTCCCACAAAAATCCTGTTCGATCGTGGACGGCCACCGTCATACTGAGACCGATGACGGGAACGGGCCCGGACCGGGCCGCGTTGAACACCTACCGCATCGAGACCGAGAGGCTCGTCCTCGAGGTGCCCTCCGAGTCGGATGCCCCCGCCCTGTTCTCACTCGTCGGTGGTGACGATCGCCAGGAAGTCACGGCGGGGCTGATCTGGGACGGCCCCGACGAGATCTCCGAGACCGTCGGATTCATCCACCAGGCACAAACTGAGCGTTACGGCGAGAGCGGTTTTCACTGGGCGATTCGTGATCGCACTGGGTCCACCACGGGATCGCCCGGAATCGCCATCGGCATGATCAGCGCCAGACCCAGCGACCAGCCAGGGAGGGGGGATGTCGGATATTGGCTCGGCAAGCCGTACTGGGGTAATGGGATCATGCGTGAGGCGTTGACCGCCGTGCTCGACCTTTGTTTCGGGGAGCTCGACCAAGTCAAGGTCGAGGCGGAGATCTTCACGACGAATTCCCGCAGCAAGACCCTTGTCGAGAGTCTCGGGATGCAACTCGAGGGCACGATCCGCTCGTCTCACCTGAAGCGTGGAGAATGGGTCGATGCACACGTCTACGGGATCCTTCGCGACGAGTGGATGGCCTTGAGGTCTCCTTGATAGACCTCTGATGCGGTGATGATCCGACATCTCTGACACTGGGACCAGGCAATCGACAAGGAGGTCCTTGATGTTCAGAAAGATGATCGGTGTGGTCACGGCGGTCGCGGCCGCGCTACTCCTGGTGGGGGTGGCGTTCGCATCGGGTGACGATTCCAGTGACGACTCCAGCTCCGGCTCAATTGGCACTACGCCGAGTTCGAATGTGTCGTCCTCGACGAACGGATCGACACCCACCAGCTTCAACGATCCGACCAGTACGAGCGTGGACGACAATTCCACGACGAGCGTCAGCTTGGTGGACACGTCATCTACCAGCACCACCATCGACGCGGCGACCAGCACCAGCGTGGACGACAACGGAACCAGCACCAGCATTGATGACCGGGGCGGCGACGACAACAGCGGTCCCGGCAACGGCGAAGACGACCGGAACGGGGATGACAACAGCGGTCCCGGCAACGGCCACGATGACGACGACAACAGTGGCCATGGCAACGGTGGTCACGACGACGGAGACGACGACAACAGCGGTCCCGGCAACGGCGATGACGACGGGAACCTGGGCTAGACGGGAGGCCCGAGCCAGACTCGGACGACCGCCCCGCCTCCGGGGCGGTCGTTCATTTCCATCTCGCCACCTACTGATTCGGCGGTCCGTCGGGCGATGTCGAGTCCGAGCCCGGTGGAGCCCGCCCCGCTGACACCTCGCTCCGCGAGCCTCCTCGAGGCGAATCCCGGCCCGTGGTCGCTCACTTCAAGCCAGGGCCGGCCACCATCCGATCCCAATGTCACGTCGAAGGGGGTGGCGGGATCAGTGTGAGAGAAGACATTCCCGATCAGAGCGTCCAACACGGCTTCGACAGCTTCAGGGGATAGATCCACCGGCCCGTGATCATCAACATTCAGCGTCATCACCCTCCTCTGTTCCTCGGCCAGCACAGCCCAGAACGAGCAACGCGCTGACACCACCGAGGAGAGGTCGGAGACACCGCCCCGGCCTGACGGCGCAGACCTGGTGGCCACTATCAGCTCGTCGATGGCCTGCTCGAGTCGATCCACCTGACCCAGAACCTCCTTCCGTTCACCATCGTCGGTCAGCTTCTCAGCTTGGAGTCTCAGCGATGTCAGCGGCGTCCGTAAGCGATGGGACAAGTCGGCAGCGGCCTCTCGCTCTTCGGCAATGAGCTCTTCGAGCCTCCCGGCCAGCCAGTTGAATGACTCGCCGACCTCTCGTATCTCCTCGGGCTCGCTCACCTGCACCCGGGCATCGAGGTCCCCCGCACCGAGCTGCCTCGCGGTCGTGGCCAGGTCGCTGATCGGCCGGACCAGGCGCTCGCCCAGCCGATCGGCCACCCAGACCGCGATGCCAACGAGCAAAACGCCAAGCAACGCCAAGAGGAGCCACGCCTCGACCACACCTTCGCTGAGCGCCTCGTCGGTGACGAAGACATCCACAACTGAAGTTCCTGCCAGGCCTATGACGGGTAGGGCGTATTCCCAACCACCTTCGACAACTCCGGAAATTGTGGCCTGCCGCTCGACGGCGATCGGCACGAGACTGCCCTGATCGGTCGTTGGCTCTCCAAGGACAGACCCGTCCGGGAGCACGACGATGGTTCCCTTGTCGAGTGGCCCCAGCGCCGATTCGATGGCGCCGGCATCCTCGTTCAGGCTCACGGTCAGCGCCAGAAGTGCAGCCGTGGACTGCGCCGTCCGCTCCGCCTCGAGTCGGGCACGATCCCCGGCTTGTCGCCGAACCAGGAGGCCGAGCGGGATGAGAAGGGAGATGACTACGAGCGCCGTGGTCGCCAGGCTGAGAAGGGCGAGCCGTCGTCTCACCCGGTGGGATCGACCAGTTTGACCCCGACGCCATGGACGGTGCGGAGATAGCGTGGCTCCTGGGCTGTCTCGCCGAGCTTGCTGCGGAGCCAGGAGAGATGGACGTCGACGGTCCGCTCAGCTCCTCCATATGGCTCGCGCCAAACTTCTGCCATCAAAGCGCGCTTACTGACTACCTCGCCCACCCGATCGGCGAGCACACGGAGCAGATCGAATTCCTTCGGGCTGAGTTCGATCGCTTCGCCTGCCAGCGTGGCCTCACGCGCCGCCGGGTCGATCTCGAGGTCGCCGATCCGAATCGTCTCTCCGGAATCGGCCGCGGCCCCGCGTCGCAGCAGGGCCCGCACCCGGGCCTCGAGTTGGGCCACCGAAAACGGCTTGACCAGGTAGTCGTCGGCGCCCGAGTCGAGGGTTCGAACGACGACTTCGTCGGCGCCACGGGCAGTGATCACGATGATTGGGACCTGGCTCACCGCCCGGATCATTCGCAGCAATTCGGTGCCATCGAGGTCGGGAAGGCCGAGGTCCATCACCACCAGATCAGGCTTTCCCTTCACCGTCATTTGCAGTCCCTCCAGGGCCGCAGCGGCGCTCTCGACATCATGACCCTGGGCGGCCAGCGCGTCGGCGACGAGACGTCTGATATCCAGGTCGTCCTCGATCAGCACGATCTGAGCCATGTCGGCAGGTTATCCGGGAGTCGATTTCTGCCTATCCGCCTTGAGGAAACCTTGACCTTCCGTTGACGGGATCAGTCGGGCTTCCTGGGACAATGTGGCTATGAGCAAATGGGCGATTGCCGGCGCGTGGGTACTTGTCGCCGCCCTTGCGACCACGTTGACCTGGCAGATCGTCAGCGCCGCCGACGCACAGGTGAGCGATCAGCCACCCATTCAGGTCGCCCCCGCTCCGAGCACGTCGGACTCGATCCCGTCCACGGCGCCAAGTGCTTCATCGAGCAGCAGTAGCACCAGCAGCTCTTCGTCCACGACGAGCACCGCGCCATCCTCCTCGTCGTCGACGACCTCGGGCTCATCGTCGACTTCTGGCCCGCCGGCTACCGAAGCGGCCTGGTCCTCCCGGACGATCGAAACCGGAGGCGGAGTAGTGGTGGTCAGGTATCGACCCGAGGAGGTGGTGCTGAGCTCAGCATCGCCGGCCTCGGGATTCTCAGCGGACATCAACAAGCAGGGACCACCCGACGTCGACGTCGAGTTCGAAAGTGAATCAGCGAAGTATCGGGTTCGGGCGAGGTGGGAGGGCGGCGACCTGGCTGTTGAGACCGAGTCGGACGTCGATTAACAGACGAGGGTGTCGCGGCCGGTCTGCTCCTCTCGCAACCGCACCACCAGATGCTCGATCAGCTTCCAGGCCAAGTCCGGGTGGGACTTGACAAGGGGCCGGAACTCCCATTTGGAGATGACGAGGGTGGTCAGTTCGGTGTCAGCCATTACTGAGGCTGTGCGCGGACCATCGTCCACGAGAGCCATCTCGCCGAAGAACTCGCCCGGGCCCAGCGTCGCCACCGTTCTACCGGCGCGTTGCACTTTCGCCTTGCCGTCGGTGATCAAATGGAAACCGACTCCCCCATGACCTTCGGTCATGACCTCAGCGCCCTCGGTGTGAACCGTCGGTTTGGCGATGGCCAGAACCTTGTCGAGATCTCTCTTGCTCAGATCGCTGAGGAAGGGCACCCCACCCAGCATCTGCAAACTCTCCTGCTTGGTGGCCAAGACGTCTCCTCCACTCGATGGACGGCGGCACGATGATATCCGGCACAGGTCAAGCGCGCCGATACATGTATCGTGCGCAAACGTGATCTGCAGCGTCTGTAACAGCGAAAACCCTGTCGGAAACAGATTCTGCGGGAACTGCGGCAATCCGTTCGCCATCGTCTGCTCGTCCTGTGGCGCATCCAACGAGCCGGGAACCCATTTCTGCGGCCAATGCGGGACCTCGCTGGCCAGTGCACAAGTCCCCGCCGCCCCCACTGTCACGGCCGAGCGCCGCCTGGTCACGGTCCTATTCGCCGACCTGACCGGGTTCACCGAGTTCTCGGAGGGTCGCGATGCCGAGGACGTGAGGGACTTCCAGACGAGCTATTTCGACCAGAGCAGGCGGGTGATCCAGCTGTTCGGCGGGATCATCGAGAAGTTCATCGGAGATGCCGTAATGGCGGTGTGGGGGGCCGAAACAGCGACCGAAGACGATGCCGAGCGCGCCATCCGTGCCGGATTCGAGCTCATCGACATCGTGGCCAAGCTCTCCGCTGACGTCGGCGCACCCGATCTGGGCCTCAGGGTTGGGATTCACACCGGTGAGGCAGCGGTCGGCCCCAATGACGATCGCATGGGATTCGTCACCGGCGACCTCGTCAACACGGCATCCCGGCTCCAATCGATTGCCGATGCCGGAACCGTGCTGGTTGGCGACAGCACCCAACAAGCGGCGCACCGCTCGATCGCTTTCGAAGCGGTCGGGCCCCAAACACTCAAGGGCAAGTCTCTGCCCGTCGGGGTCTACCAGGCAACAAGAGTCCTCTCCGAGCGGGCCGGGCGCGGAAAAGCCGAGTCCCTCGAGCCCCCGTTCGTAGGGCGGGCCAACGAATTGCGTTTGCTCAAGGATCTCCTCGACGCGGCCGGAACCGAATCGAGGGCGAGGCTCGTCTCGCTGGTCGGGGAAGCGGGGATAGGCAAGTCGCGCCTGGTCTGGGAATTCGAGAAGTACATCGACGGCCTGGTGGACAACATCTACTGGCACGCCGGTCGGTCTCCTGCCTACGGGGAAGGTGTGACGTTCTGGGCCATCTCCGAGATGATCAAAGGCCGAGCCGGGATCGCTGAAGGGGATGACGATGCGACCGTCGCAAGCCGTCTCGACGAAACCCTCGAGACCTATGTCTCCGACCCCGGCGACCGAGCGTGGATGCGGCCTCGGCTAGCTGCTGTGCTCGGAGAAGGTGAAGCGCCAGGGGATCGGTCAGAGCTCGATGCCTCGGTGCGTGCCTTCTTCGAGGCCGTGTCGGATCTCGGTACCACAGTGCTCGTCTTCGAGGATCTCCACTGGGCGGATTCGGCACTGATCGACTTCGTTGAGGAGCTAGCAGACTGGTGGCGGGATCGACCGATTCTGATCGTCACGATGGCCCGCCCGGACCTCCTCGAACATAAGCCGTCTTGGGGCGCCGGTCGCCAGGGATTCGTCTCGATCACCCTCGGACCGATGTCCACCGAACAGATGCTGGAGCTAGTGAATGGCGCCGTACCCGGGCTCCCCCAGCAATCCGCAGAAGCAATCGTCGAACGGGCCGCCGGCATCCCCCTGTATGCGGTCGAGCTTTTGCGGGGACTGCTCGCACAAGGCCAGCTCGCCGTCGAAGCCGGCGACTATCACGTCGTCGGCGATCTGACGCAGCTGGTGATCCCAGAGTCACTCCAAGCCGTCATCGGTGCCCGGCTCGACCGTCTCGGCTCCGATGAGAAGGCACTGATCCAGGATGCCGCCGTGCTCGGCCAGACGTTCAACCTCACCAGTCTTTCGGTCCTCACCGGACGTGACCCGGCTGACCTCGGGGAACAACTGCAATCACTGAGCCGTAGGGAGCTGATCGAGCCAGTTCGCGACAACCGTTCGGTGGAACGCGGCCAATACCGATTTCTCCAGGGACTGATCCGCGATGTTGCACTGGCCAGATTGAGCCGGGAGACCCGTCGTTCCAGGCATCTGGCAGTGGCCGAGCACCTCGAGAGCCAGGAGGATCCTGAGCTGGCGGGCATCGTGGCCGGTCACTACCTGCAGGCACTGGAGGCCTCTCCGATTGGCGAGTCCAGGGATGCGATCCGGGACCGTGCACTCCTTTCCATGGCTCAGGCGGCGTCTCGTGCCGCGGATCTCAAGTCGGATCAGCAAGTGGTGTCGATCTCCGAGAGCGCCTTGGAGATCGCCGACGATGACGAGGCACGTGTCCCCTTCTGGGAGATGGTCATCGAGGCGGCTGGGCGATTGGCGAACCTCGAGAGCACGGAGCGGTACTCAGCCCTGGCCATGGCTCATTACCGCGCTAAAAGAGACCAAGTATCACTTATCAGGGTGAGCAGGAAATTCGCCCTCGGATTGGTCGAGAACAACCAGCCCGAACGGGCGGTCGAGTTGCTTCGGCCCCTGGTCGAAGACGACGTCGCCTCGGATCCGGAGCTCGCCCGAGCTGCCGTCGTATACGCCCGCGGCCTCATGCTGAACCAGATGCCCGGCGTCGTCGAGGCAGCAGATCGCGCCCTCGCTGCGGTCGAAGAGTTGGGTTTCATGGCGGAGATCATCGATGCCTTGATCACCAAAGGCACGGAGCTCGGCAGAGTAGGGAGATTGTCAGAGGCGAGGATCATCCTCGAGGGCGCCATTGCCCTGGCCGAGGACCATCACCTGGGCGGTTCCATTGCCCGAGGGCAGGGCAACCTGGCCTATGTCCTGTTCGGCCTCGACGACGCAGCCAGCCTCGCTGTGGCCGAAGACGGCTATCGGACCGCACAACGTCTGGGCGATCGCTCTCTCTTGCTGTTTCACGTTGGCCAGATGGCCATTTCCTTCGTGGAAATCGGGGAGTTCGACAAGGCCGAGGAGGTCCTGGCCAACCCGCTCACGAGAGAACAACCGCCGGCGGCGCGGGTTTACACCGCAAACGCAGAGTTGACCATGGCGGCTTGGCGAGGAGACATCGAAGTGGTTGAACGTCTCGACGACGAGGTGACCCGGCTGATATCCGAGGTGGACGATCCGCAGACGCAGAATTCCATTCGGGATATCAGGCTCAACGTGGCCCTGGCCAATGACGAGCTCGAACAGGCTTTTTCTCTAGCCGCCAAGCGACTCGAGGAGTCGACCTGGGCCGAAGTCTCCGAAACGATCGGTCACCCACTTTTCATCGCAGCCCTTCTCAGCGACGCGTCGCGCTTCGCCCTTTTGACCCCTCTGTACGAGCGGCACCTGCCGCGTTTCAGCGACTACTACACGACGTGCCAGATCCTTGCCCCTGCCGTGG
>JALDXP010000093.1:0-9739 GCA_032154885.1 Actinomycetota bacterium | reverse complement strand
CATGCCCAACATCGTCAGGGCCGCCATCGTCCAGACCGAGTGGACCGGCGACAAGGACACGATGATCAAGAAGAACGCCGACTACGCCCGCGAGGCGGCGAATCAAGGCGCGAAGGTCATGTGTTTTCAGGAGCTCTTCTACGGCCCTTACTTCTGCCAGGTGCAGGAGAACGAGCACTTCGAGTACGCCGAGCCGATCCCCGACGGGCCCACCACCAAGCTCATGCAGGACCTCGCCAAGGAGACCGGGATGGTCCTTGTGGTGCCCATCTTCGAGTTGGAGCAGGAGGGCTTCTACTACAACACGGCGGCCGTCATCGACGCCGACGGCACCTATCTGGGCAAGTACCGCAAGACCCACATCCCCCACGTGAAGGGCTTCTTCGAGAAGTTCTACTTCCGCCCGGGCAACACGGGCTATCCGGTATTCGACACTGCAGTGGGCCGCATCGGCGTCTACATCTGTTACGACCGGCATTTCCCTGAGGGATGGCGCGCCCTCGGCTTGAACGGGGCGAAGATCGTTTTCAATCCTTCTGCCACCAGCCGCGGGCTGTCGATGTACCTGTGGAATCTGGAGCAACCGGCCTCGGCCGTCGCCAACGAGTACTTCGTCGGCGCCATCAACCGGGTCGGGCAGGAGCCGTTCGGTGACAACGATTTCTACGGGTCCTCATACTTCGTGGACCCGAGGGGCCAGATCATCGGCGAGTCGGCTTCGGACACCGAGGAGGAGCTGGTGATCCGCGACCTGGACCTCGACATGATCGAGGAGGTGCGTCAGCAGTGGGCGTTCTATCGGGACCGACGCCCGGATGCGTATGGAGACCTGGTAGCACCGTAGAGGAGGGCTGATGGGACGGACCGTTATCAAGGGAGGGACGGTCGTCACTGCGACCGAGACGATGGGCGCTGATGTCCTGGTCGACGGGGAGAAGGTCGTCGCCTTGGCCGCACCAGGCTCACACGACTGGGAGTCGGGCGCCGTGAAGGTGATCGATGCCTCGGGCAAATATGTGCTTCCGGGAGGGATCGACGTCCACACCCATATGGAGCTCCCCTTCGGCGGGACCTTCGCCTCGGACAATTTCGAGACCGGGACCCGGGCCGCGGCCTGGGGCGGGACTACCACGATCATCGACTTCGCGGTCCAGACCAAGGGCGGCTCGGCCATGGAGGGTTACGAGTCCTGGCGGGAGAAGGCCGACGGCAACGTGGCCATCGATTACGGCCTCCACATGATCACCGGCGACATCAACGAGCAGACTCTCAAAGAGATGGACGTGCTGGTGGACGAGGGTGTGACCTCGTTCAAGCTTTTCATGGCATACCCCGGGGTCTTCTACTCCGACGACGGCGAGATCCTCCTCGCCATGCAGAAGGCGGCGGAGAACGGGTCAACCATCTGCATGCATGCCGAGAATGGGATCGCCATCGATGTCTATGTCGAGCAGGCGTTGAAGCGAGGCCAGACCGACCCCCTCCATCACGGGCTCGTGCGCAAGGCCCTCCTCGAGGGAGAGGCGGCTCATCGCGCCATCGTTCTCGCCGAGCTCACCGGTGCTCCCCTCTACATAGTCCATACGTCGGCCAAGGAGGCGGTGAACGAAGTCGTGCAGGCGCGGGACCGTGGTCTCAACGTGTTCGCCGAGACCTGCCCCCAATACCTCTTCTTCGATCTCGAAAATCTGGGGAACGGGTTCGAGGGAGCCAAGTACGTCTGCTCACCCCCGATGCGAGACCGGGCCGCGGGTCACCAGGACGCCCTATGGCAGGGCCTGCGGACCAACGATCTGCAGGTGGTCTCCACCGACCACTGCCCGTTCTGCTTCAACGATCATCCAGAATTGGGTCGGCAGAAGCGACTCGGCGAAGAAGACTTCTCCAAGATCCCCAACGGCATGCCCGGCGTCGAGCCCCGGATGGAGGTGCTCTTCGACGGTGGCGTCACCCAGGGACGAATAGGTGTCAACCGGTTCGTGGAGATCACCGCGACGACCCCGGCCAAGATGTTCGGGTTGTACCCGCAGAAGGGGACGATCGCCGTGGGGTCCGACGCCGACATCGTGGTCTTCGATCCCAACGAGAAGCACGTCATCTCGGTGGACAACCAGCACATGCGGGTCGACTACTCGGCCTATGAGGGCCTCGAGGTAACCGGAAAGGTCAAGTGCGTGCTCACCCGGGGTCGGATCATCGTCGAGAACGGTGAGTACCTGGGTAAGCCAGGGGACGGCCGGTACCTCAAGCGCGGCACCAATCAATATCTGATCTGAGATTACGCGGCAATCTCCAGCGCGGGTACCGGTGCGACCTTGGTCCTGGTAGCCAGCCGGGCGAATGCGGCCAGAGTCATGTTGACACCGGCATGAACCGCCACCGGGACCCAGATCGATCCCGTCTCGATGCGAAGCCAGACCAGGAAGGCTCCTGCCGCGGTGGTGGCGACCACGGTGACGGCTACGTGGACGAAGCGGGCCATGCTGCGTCTGTCATTGGCGTGAGCTTGATCGAGCCCGGGGCCGATGTGCCAGAGGCCGAACAACACGGCTCCCCCCCAGAGAGCCATCGGCTCGGGGTAGACGGCGATGAGGGCCGCATGAAGGACACCACGAAACACAGCCTCTTCGATGACGACTGTGATCAGCGGGATCCTGACCAGGATGTGGGCTGCGGCGGTCCGACTGGACATCGCCCCCATCCGTGGGTCGGCGAGATGGCCCCGTAGCTGGGGGCGGCTCATCATCACCGCCCCGACCGTGCACATTGCCACCAGGGTCGCCGATCCCCAAGACGCGAGTAGTCCGCCGTCTGGGCCGGCGAGACCGATCGACGTCGGGCCGAACCAGACCGCCGCGACCACCACAACCGCCGCCCCTACCGAGCTGGTGGCGAGCGGCGCCCATGTGGGACGAAAGCGGATCGGAAGAAGCAAGTAGACGATTGTCTGGAACGCGACTGCGTAGATGATCAGTGGAATGGCGGTGGCTAGTAGTGACATGGTTCTGGGTGACCCGACGAGAGCAACGTGGTCAGCCGCTCACGATGCCAAGGTATCGGTTTATAGGGCGTAAAGGAACAGCCCCAAATACCTGAATTCGCCCAGGCACTAGGACGAGGCGAAGGTGTCGCAACTGCCCGGTGAGCCGGAGGTGAATCCCTGGTTCAGCCACTGGTAGCGCTGCTCCGAGCTTCCATGGGTCCACGACTCCGGGTTCACCTGGCCGGTGGTCTGCTGCTGGATGGCGTCGTCACCCACCGCAGCCGCCGCGTTCAAGGCTTCCTGGAGGTCGCCCGATTCGAGAAGGGCGGCCGATTCCCCTGATTTCAAGGTGGAGAGCCAGACACCGGCAAAACAGTCGGCCTGGAGCTCCAAGGCGACACTGGCTTCATTGGTGCCCGCGCTCTGGACCTGCTCGGTAATACCCAGCTGATGCTGGACGTGATGACCAACCTCGTGAGCGAGGATGTAGGCCTGGGCGGTGTCACCGGCTGCGCCAAACCGCCGTTGCAGCTCGCCGAGGAAGTCCAGATCCGTGTAAACCAGCTCGTCGGCCGGGCAGTAATGAGGCCCGGACTGCGCCTGCGCACCACCACACTCCGACTGGGTGAAACCGTTGAACAGAACCAGGTTCGTGGGTCTGTAATCGAGTCCGGACTCCTCGAAGACGCCCACCCACATCCCTTGAGTGTCCTTCAGGACTTCCTCGAGGAACGCAGCTAGATCGGTCTCTGGATCGACCGACGGGTCGAGTGTGTTCCCCGTTTCCGGCTGGACCCCACCTGCCGGTTGCAGGACTTCGGTTAGACCGCTCAGATCGCTTCCACCACCCAAGAGAGTGAGGAGCAAGACGATGATGATGCCAACGGCACCTCCGCCGACACCCAGCGTTCCCATGCCTGGCCGGTAGCCGCCACCAGCCCCACGGCGATCGATCACCTGGCCCGGGCCAGTGGCTTCTCTTTTGAACTTGACCACGTCGCCAACTTACCCAGGACAGGGCCGGCCCAACCATTGCGGCGGCTGACTCGGTCTCGGCGTATCCCAGCTCCCGGTGTAGATTCGCCCGATGAGGCAGATCCAGCACTGGATTGACGGCCAGCTGAGCGGGGGGGCAAGCGGACGGGTCGGGGAGGTGTTCAACCCGGCCACCGGCGAGCAGACCGGCGAGGTGGAGCTGGGCTCTGCGGCCGACGTGGATCGCGCCGTGCAGACCGCGCGCACCGCCTTCGAGACCTGGCGATTCTCCTCCCTCACGCAGCGCCAGAACATCATGTTCGCCTTCCGCGAGCTCGTCGCTGCGCGAAAGCTGGATTTCGCAAAGCTTCTCACAGCCGAGCACGGGAAGACCATCGATGACGCACTTGGAGAGGTGCAACGCGGCTTGGAGGTGGTCGAGTTCGCGTGCAACATCGCCCACCTCCTCAAGGGAGACTTCTCTGAACAGGTCTCGACCGGGGTCGACACCTATACGATTCGCCAACCGCTCGGTGTCGTAGCCGGGATCACGCCGTTCAACTTCCCGGCGATGGTCCCGATGTGGATGTACCCCATCGCTATCGCCTGTGGCAACACGTTCGTGCTCAAGCCTTCCGAAAAGGATCCTTCGTGCTCCCTCCTCGCCGCCGAGTTGCTCGCCGAGGCTGGGCTTCCCGATGGTGTCTTCAACGTGGTCAACGGGGACAAAGAGGCGGTCGACGCCCTCCTCACCCACCCGATGGTGGCCGCCGTCTCGTTTGTCGGCTCGACCCCGATTGCCCGCTACATCTATGAGACGGGAACCAGCCACGGCAAGCGGGTGCAGGCACTCGGCGGCGCCAAGAACCACATGATCGTCCTTCCAGACGCCGACATGGATCTAGCGGCGGACGCTGCGGTCTCGGCGGGCTACGGCTCGGCCGGTGAGCGCTGCATGGCGATATCGGCCGTGGTGGCGGTGGGCGATGCCGGCGACTCGCTGATAGATGGGGTGAGGGCACGCATCGAGAAGTTGAAGGTGGGCCCTGGCCACGAGACCGGAGTCGAGATGGGCCCCCTCGTGACGAGACAACACCTGGAGAAGGTCCGCGGGTATGTCGACGCCGGTGAGAAGGCGGGAGCCCTCCTCGTCGCCGATGGCCGGGATCTGGTCGTCGAAGGTCACGAGAATGGCTTCTTCCTCGGCCCAACCTTGTTCGACAACGTGACGACCGAGATGTCGATCTATACCGACGAGATCTTCGGCCCCGTTCTCTCCACGGTGCGGATGGAGCACTTCGAGGAGGCCATAAGGCTCATCAACGAAAACCCGTACGGGAACGGAACCGCGGTGTTCACCAACGACGGCGGGGCGGCCCGCAAGTTCCAATCTGAGATCGAGGTTGGCATGGTCGGGATCAATGTCCCGATCCCGGTGCCGCTCTCCTTCTACAGCTTCGGTGGCTGGAAGCACTCCATCTTCGGGAGCCATGCCATCTATGGCCCGGAAGGGGTGCACTTCTACAGCAGGCAGAAGGTGGTGATCTCTCGCTGGGCCGACCCGATCCACCGGGGCGTGGATCTGGGGTTTCCCACCCACGGGTGAGACAGCGTCCGCATCGGGCCTTACCTTTGCTCGCCGTCGCGGCCCTCATCGCGGCATCGTGCGGGGAGACCCCGGCCGACGAGACCACGACAACTTCCTCGCCTGTCACCACAGTTACCACTGTCGACACCACCGTCCCGTTGACCACCTCGGCACCCGCCGAGCGGCCCGTCGCGCTGTCTGATCTGGTCGGTCGTTGGGCCAGCGAGGCCAATTCCCTCGTCTTCGACGAGGGCGGCTCGTACGAGCTCTTCGAGCTCGATGCCGATGCCACCGAATCACCCACGGGTGTGCTCGGTTTCGTCGCCCTCCAGGCCGGCCAGCTCATATTCGCCACCAGCGCCAACCCCAATCCCTGCCCCGGCGAGACCGGTGTCTATGACGGTGTCCTCGTTGTCGAGATCCTCCACCTGTCAGTCGTAGAAGACCCATGCGCATTTCGGGAGGAGGCCTTCGCGTCTCCGTTCTCCCCGGACTCACCGACGACAACTACTGGACCGGATGCGGTCATCTCAGACCTGTCCGGCAGCTGGGAGAACGAGAGGTCGGTATTGAGGGTCAACGATGCGGGGGACTACGTCGTCCTCGGACCCGATGCCGACCCTGACCGGCCGCTCACAGGAGGGTTCGTGGCAAGGGAGGAAGGCAATTTCATCTTCGTCTCGGGTGTGGCCGGCGAGTGTCCGGGACAGACCGGCGTCTACAGGGCCGAGTTCGAGGATGATCTGCTCACGCTCACCGTGGTCGATGACCCATGCTCGGCGCGGGTGGCCTGGTTCGAGCCCGACTACACGGCGGCAAACGATTAGCCGGGAGACCCCGCGATCAGGTCGCGGGTCAGCAGATCGTCGTCCGTCTCCCTTCTGACCACGAGTCGGGCATTTCCGCCCTCGACGAATATCACCGCGGGACGTCGAACCATGTTGTAGTTGGATCCCATCGAATGCCCGTAGGCCCCGGTCACCGGGGTGGCGAGCAGGTCGCCAACCTTCACGTCTTCGGGGATGTGCGCGGTCCACGCCAGCACATCACCCGACTCGCAGTGCTTGCCCACGAGCCGGATGGGCCGGGTGCGGTCAGCCTTGGTCGACAACGGGGCGAACACTTCGTACCCACTGCCATAGAGCACCGGGCGTGGGTTGTCACTCATCCCGCCGTCGACTGAGACATAGGTCCTGATACCGGGGATCTCCTTGATAGTCCCGACTGTGTAGATGGTCAGCGCCGCCTGGGCCACGATGGCCCGCCCGGGCTCGGCCATGATTCGCGCCCGCACTCCGACGGCCGTGGCGGCGTCGATCACTGCCTTGCCCCATTCCGGGATCGTTGGGGCCGTCTCACCCTCCACATAAGCCACGCCCAGGCCTCCACCAATCGACAGCTCTTCGATGTCGAGCGGTGCAGCGAAGCGGGCGATGACCTCGATAGCCATCTCGAAAGAGGCGACGTCGAAGACCTGGCTCCCCACGTGGGCGTGGAGGCCGATCAGGTCCATCGCCGAAGAGGCGCGGGCCCGGTCTACCGCCATCTCGGCCGCCCCTCCTTCGGTGGTGATACCGAACTTGGAGTCAGCGGCGCCAGTGCGGAGGTACTCGTGGGTATGGGCCTCGATGCCCGGATTGATCCGGATCGAGACGGAGGGAGGACGTGCTCCGGCAGCGACCAGCGTCTCGATCCTGTCCATCTCGACCATGGAGTCGATGACGATTCGGCCCACCCCGACTTCGAGAGCCCTGCTCAGCTCGTTGGGCGATTTGTTGTTTCCATGGAAGACGAGCCGGTCGGCGGGGACACCTGACGCCAGCGCGATGTGGATCTCGCCACCGGTCGCAACATCGAGCAATAAGCCCTCTTCGTGAGCGATCCGGGCCATGGCCCCACACAGAAAGGCCTTTGTGGCATAGGCGACCCCGTCGGGGAACGCTGCTACGGCCTCCCGGCACCGGGAGCGGACATGTGCCTCGTCATACACGAAGAGTGGCGTCCCGAACTCGCCCGCCAGCTCCGAAACGTCACAGCCGCCGATGGACAATCTGCCGGTGGAATCGACCTCCGCTGTCTCAGACAGGAGATGTAGTGGAAGGACACTCACTACTCACCACCCACACCACCCACAACTCAAAACGCCCATGACGAGCCGCGACCGGCTCCTGTGGCGAAATCATCAGCAGGGGTTATCCCCCGGGCCAGGTCGTGTTTGAAGCGGCTCACGATTCCATCGAGGTTGGCCATGTCGATGAGGAAGGAATCGTGACCCTGTGGCGCATGCAGCATTTGATAGCGGGCATTGGGCAGGGCGGTGGCGAGCTCCTCCACCTCGGTAGCCGGGTAGAGGATGTCACTCGAGATGCCTACGGCGAGGAACGGTGTCTTCAATCCGGCCAGGACCTGGTCCATCTCGCCGCGGCCACGCGCCAGGTCATGGCTGTCCATGGCGTCGACGAGGCGGAGATAGGTGTTGGCGTCGAAGCGACCGACCAGCTTCTGCCCCTGGTAGCGGAGGTAGGACTGGATCTCGAACTCGTCCTCCAGGGTCTTGCGCCCGAATCGGGACTCGAAATTCGCCTTCCCGCGATACGAGATCATTGCGATCATCCGCGCCACCGCGAGACCATTGTCCGGGCCCAGACCCGGCTCGTAGTCGCCGTCCAGGAACTTCGGGTCTGCCCAGATGGCGGCCCTCTGCGCCTCGGAGAAGGCAACACTCCAGGCGGAATGATGGGAACCGACCCCGATGGCAACCCCACCCCCCACTCTGTCCGGGTACATCGCCGCCCATTCCAGGGCCTGCATACCGCCCATCGAGCCTCCGATGACGAGATCGAGGGTCTCGACCTCGAGGTGGTCGAGCAAGCCGGCTTGGAGATCGACCATGTCCCGGATCGTGACCCGGGGGAACTCGTGTCCGTACCAGCGGTCCGCGCCCGGTCGCATCGAGGTGGGCCCGGTAGTTCCGTAACAGCCGCCGAGGACGTTGCTGGCGATAATGAAGTCCTGCTCCGGGTCGAACGATCGGTTCGGGCCGAACAGACCTTCCCACCATTCGTCGGCATCGGCACTACCGGTGAGAGCGTGACAGATCAGGATCGCCTCGGGACGTGGCTCACCCCAGGTCCGGTAGCCGACCTGGACATGCTCGAGCTTCGCACCGCTCTCGAGGTGGAACACACCGGGATGGTGGTAGAAGCTCGTTTCGTCCGAGAGTGGATATTGCAACGCCCTGCCCGTGATTGGGACCCACAGTTTCACATACGGGCCTGTATGTCTCAATTGCTTGGAGGGACGCGAGAGAGGATGGGGCCCACCCGTGCCCCATCCTCGCTCATGCCGGCCAGGGGTTCAGGCTTCCGCAGGCTGAGTCCCCCGTCTGGCGGAGGCGGCCACAACGCCGATGCCGAGAGCGCCCACTGCCAGATGAAGGACGTTGTCAGCCTGGTTGATGGCCAGGATGTTGGCGCCGGTGCCGATAAGGATCAGACCGAGCACACCCACCAACAGATAGGCGGAGGAGAGGACCAATACCACGGCGCGGGCGCCTGCCTCGGTCGCCCTGGCACCGATCAGGTAGGTGATGCCGAGGATCAGATGGACCAGGTTGTGGGCGGGGTTGATCCCGAAGAGGATCAGAGTCTCGCCGTCCATCCCGAAGAAACCGCTGAAGCCGGTGAGGAAGAACCCCACTACTCCGATGGCAACAAATGTCCACCCCAGGATCCTGGCGTAAGTCTTGACATAGCTCATCGAGCCTCCTTTCGCTGATCGTTCGTCGCCACCGGCCCTTCGGATTGGTCCAGATCAGGACAAATCGTCCGTTACCTTTCGTGCGATGAGTGGGCCGCTTTGAACTTCGGCGTGGTGTTGCAGACCGATCCGCCCGCCACCAGGGTGATCGAGCTGGCGAAACGGGCCGAGAGCCTCGGCTTCAGCCATGCGTGGACTTTCGACTCTCACGTCCTATGGCAAGAGCCATTCGTCATCTACTCGCGAATCCTCGCGGAGACCCAGCATTTGATCGTTGGCCCCATGGTCACCAACCCCGGCACCCGTGATTGGACCGTGCTCGCGTCGTTGTTCGCCACCCTGAACGACATGTTCGGGCCCCGCACGATCTGCGGGATGGGCCGGGGGGACTCGGCCCTTCGTTACATCGGGCGTCAGCCGAAGACCCTGCAGAC
>JALDXP010000092.1:0-9774 GCA_032154885.1 Actinomycetota bacterium | reverse complement strand
AGAGCGCATCCCTGATAAGGATGAGGTCCGTGGTTCAAGTCCACGTGGGCCCACCAGCGATTTCGGACCGAGTACATGATGACGGGCCGATTCGACCTGAGATTTGCAGCGAAGGTCGGCCCTGCTCACGAACGACACGGGCCAGGGGAAGGGCGATCTCGATGCTCGTTCTCGCCGGACTGGTCGGGATCGCAGGTTCTGGGCGCCCTGATCGCTGAACAATGGCCGTGCTTCACCGGCGTGCCCAACTGTGACAGCTGTCCGAGCTGATTTGCCTTGAGGTCCGGCCGGTGGTGCGGTAGACACAGTCCGATTCAGCAAGCACGATCAAGACGGCCAACTCGAGTCTTGACGATGATGAGCCTATGAAGACGTCAGCGGACACGTTCCTCGCCTTCGTAGACCAGGTTGCGAGCCGATTGGATGACCACGACCTCGATGGTGATGAGTTGGCGTCGAGCGCCTTTCTGTCCCGGTATCACTTCGATCGCGTGATCCGAGCCACCGCCGGGGAGGCCCCAAACCAATTTCGGCGCCGCATCCTTCTGGAAAGGGCCGCATATCGTCTGGCTACCGACTCAGACGGGATCCTCCGAATCGCGGTGGACGCCGGGTACTCCTCGAACGAGGCATTCACCAGGGCCTTCCGTCGCGCCTACGGGGTGACACCATCTGCGTGGCGGGAATCCCCAGGCCAGATCCGACTCCGATCTCCCAACGACGTCCATTTCCATCCACCGGGTGGCCTCCGGGTCCCCGCCAGATCAGAAGGAACCGAGATGAACCTCTTGATACGAATGGTCGAGCACCACATCTGGCTCGTCGGCGAGCTCATCGCCAACGCCGAGAGTCTCACCGACGGGCAACTCGACGCTCCGATCAACCTCCCCTTCGAGGGGATCGACGACGATCCGTCCCTACGGTCTCTCCTGTCCCGTCTGATCGGGCAAATGCACATGTGGAACAACGTGATCGCCGGGCGGGACTACGACTGGTCGGTCGAGGTCGGTGAGACGATCACATCCATGCGAGAGCGACACGACCGCGAGGGAGTTCGCTTCCTCGAGGAGGTGCGACGCGTGGTGACTGAGGAACGACTCGACGAGACATTTATCGATGCCCACTCCGAACCGGTCGAGGTGTTCACATATGGCGGTCTCATCGCTCATGTGCTCACGTTCGCCGCCCATCGGAGACTCCTCGTGCTCGGCGTCCTCGAATCGGCTGGGATCAGCTCGCTCGGCTACGGCGACCCCAGGAAATGGGTGGCCGACGCCGTCTGAACAGTTCGATTCTTCTGACCGTCATACCCCTGTCGCTGCTACACAAGGGCGATGACTGCGAGCCCATTGGACATCGAAGCGATCCGCGCCCGGTTTCCTGCCCTCCGACGACGCGAGCACGGTCAAGTAGTGGCCTATCTCGATGGACCGGGCGGCACCCAGGTCCCGCAATCTGTGATCGACGCGATGAGCCAGGTCCTCGAAAACGGTGTGAGCAACCTCGGCGGTGGTTTCGGGGCATCGCACGACGCCGACGAGACGACCACGCAGGGAAGGCTGGCTATGGCCGACTTCTTCAACGCCGATCCGGGCGAGATCTCCTTCGGTCAGAACATGACCAGCATCACGTTCGCTGTGAGCCGGGCGCTGGCCAGAACCTGGCACAGCGGCGACTCCATCGTCGTCACCAGTCTCGACCACGACGCCAACTTCACTCCTTGGGTGCGTGCAGCCGAAGAAGCCGGGGTCGAGGTCCGGATTGCCCATTTCGATCCGATCACGGGAGAGCTCGACCCGGGGAAGGTCGCGAGCCTTCTCGACGATCGGGTGCGTCTCCTCGCCACCTGTGTCGCCTCGAACGCGATCGGGACGCTGGTAGATGTCAGGACGATCACCGAGCTGGCCCATGACGTCGGAGCCCTGGTGTATCTCGATGCGGTCCACGCGGGCCCGCACCACCTGATCGATGTCCGCAGCATCGGCTGTGACTTCCTGGTGGCGTCGTCGTACAAGTTCTTCGGGCCGCATACCGGGATCCTGTTCGGAAAGCTCGATCGCCTCGCTGAGCTCGACTTCTACAAGGTCCGGCCCGCTCCGTCCGACCCGCCAGACAAGCTGGAGACAGGGACGCAGAGTTTCGAATCGATCGCCGGGGTGACCGCTGCAGTCGACTATCTGGCCGGTCTCGGCGACGGCCCGAACCGGCGATCGAGGCTCGTCGATGGCTTCTCCCGGATTCGGGGCCACGAGCGGGCGCTTTCCGCCAGATTCCTCGAAGGCATCGCCACGCTGGACAAGGTCACCGTTCACGGGGTGCCGGAGGCCGATGATCGGAGGGTGTCCACTTTTGCTCTGTCGGTCGATGGCAGCTCGGCTGAGGCTATGGCCGCCCAAATGGCCGATCAGGGCTTGTACGTGTGGTTCGGGCACTACTACGCCCTCAACGCCATCGAGCGTCTCGGATTTCTCGACTCCGGCGGCCTGATCCGGGTTGGGTTCGTCCACTACAACACCGTGGACGAGGTCGATCGGGCCCTGGAGGCGCTCGCTGCGGTTTGACCGAGATCAGGTGTCAGAGCCGACCCCGAGCTCCGTCATCAACCCTCTAACCCTGAGCTCGATCTCATCCCTGATCCCACGTACCTCGTCGACTGACTTGCCGCTCGGGTCGTCCAGTTCCCAATCGAGATACCGCTTGCCGGGAATGAATGGGCAGGAGTCGCCACATCCCATCGTGACAATCACATCGGCCGACCCGAGCATCTCATCGGTCCAGGAGCTCGGGATGGCATCGGAGATGTCGATCCCCTTTTCGGCCATGGCCGCCACTGCCGCTGGATTGATCGAATCGGCCGGCTCGGAGCCGGCGGAAAGGACTTCGATCTCCTCCCCAGCGAGAGACCGAAGCAGACCGGCGGCCATTTGGGACCTGCCGGCGTTGTGCACGCAGAGAAAGAGGACACTGGGCTTTGGCACACGCCGAGCCTAAGACGGGCAGATGAACGTGAGGTTGCCGGATAACGGGCAAGACCGGGGAGGCCCGTAGACTGGCCGGGTGAAGCGACTCTCCCCCATCATCATCCTCGGCGCCATAGCCGCCTTCCTCATCATTCGCCGGCGCGATGCCGAGGTTGTTATCCCCGACTCAGCCTGGAACCCAGTCGACCCCTCGTGAAGGTAGGCGTCCTCGCCAGCGGGGACACAGCAGTCCGGGCGGCCCACTCTCTCAGCGCCCATGACACCGTCGAGGAGGTCGTGGTGGTGGGACCGGCCCGCAGTCGAAGTTTCCGTGTCGTCCCAGATGCCTCCGAGTGCGACCTCTTGATCGGGAGCGGGGAGGATGCCCCCGTCAGGGCACGCAAGTTGGGGGTTCGATTGCTCTGGGACGGGGACAACCCGGCCGAGGGAGTCGTGGTCTGGGGCGCCTCCCCCGTCGGCCTCGCCCTCGCCCTTGGTGCCCGTGAGCCCGATCCGAGGATCATCGCCGTCGCCCATCCTGATCTGGAAGAGGGATTCGACCATCAGGTGCGATTCCCCGACCCGGTGGGTTCGGCCAAGGTCGCCGACACGACCTTCGGGGGGAGACACGTGGCCCTGGCCCAATCCCCCGCCCGGTTCGCCGCGTGTCTGGCGGTGGGCTCTGAGCGACAGGTCACCATCGTCGACGATGGTGCTTTCATGTCCGGGATCGCCCTGGCCGCCGCCATCGACGTCGTCACGGAGGATGTAGCGCCTGTGTGGGACTCGGCTCTGGTCTATCTGCAGACCGCGGCCGTCATGGGTCTCGTGATGGCCGAGGACCGGTAGTTTCGGGCCGATGTTGACGATCGGCTCGGTGGTGTGGGGGGTGCGTGATGTCGCCGAGGCTGTCCGCTTCTGGTGCGAGGCGCTCGACTACGAGCCGCTGTATGAGCCAGACGATGATTGGGCGATCCTGGTGCCACGAGAGGGATCGGGTCAGCGGTTATCCATCAGGCTGGTGACCTCGGACCCGTTGCCCCGTCAGCGTCATCACCTAGACCTCTACGCCACCGACCAGGGCGCCGAGGTCGACCGCCTGATGGGTCTGGGAGCCCGAAGCGTTGACTGGGTTTATGAGGAGGACGCCGACTACGTGGTGCTCGCCGACCCGGACGGCAACCAATTCTGTGTCATCGATGCCTCCGAAGAGGGCTGAGGGCCATTCTTTGTCGCCGTAGGCCCATATACGGGTCTGCGTACCTCAGGTACGCGGATCGAGTACCCGGGGGCTCTCTTCGGTGGGGATGTCGGCGTGGTCGGGAGGAGGGGTCACCGAGCCGTTGCCGGGGCGGTAGTCGGCCGGTGGGTGGAGGATCTGTGACGGGGCGGGGGCAACCACGGGGTTGAGGGTCTCTTCGAGGACGACGACCTCGAGACCGCCGACTACATCGGACACCAGGTTGTAAACGATCGCACCGGCCACGGTGGCGCCCGTCATGATGACCCACCAAACGACGGAGCCAAAGATCATGACTCTGAAGAACTGCTCCACATTGGCGAATGGCTGGGCGCCTTCGTCGATCAAAGTGATCTCCACCATGAAATCGGTGAGACGCTGGGGCAAGCCGGCCCGGTCGAGCACCGACCAGAAGATCACCCCGCCCAGGACCATGGCGAGGGCGAGCACGGCCCAGACCACGGCTGACACTTTCAGCGCGGTCCAGGGGTCGATCTTTCGGATGATGCGTCTTACGCGACGAACAGTTGCCATAGGGCTCCTGAGGATTACCGGGGCAGTCTAAAGGAAGACCGCACTAGTCCCAACGACACGAAACGGCCGATCGTTCCCCTCATTCGACCTCTTCGGAGACTATGGCCAGCGCCGACAGCTCGTTGCCGTCGCCGACATGGATCACACGGACGCCGGTCGAATCCCGCTTCTGTCGGCTGATCGTCGCCACCGGGGTCCTGATCCCGATGCCCGCCGAGGAGATGAGGAAGACGTCGTCGTCTTTGGTGACGGCCCGCGCACCGACCAGATTTCCCCGGACCCGGGTCAGTTTGAACGCCTTGACTCCGATCCCGCCTCGGGTCTGACGGCGGAACTCCCCGATCACGGTCCTCTTCCCGTAACCGGCGGACGTGACCAGCAGCACTTCCTCGCCATCGACATTCGACACTGCGGCAACGACCTGATCGCCTTCACGGAGACGGATCCCGCGCACGCCCTGGGTGCCCCGCCCCATGCTTCGCAGGTCGGCCTCCTTGAAGCGAATCCCCATGCCCTCCTTGGTGAAGATGAGCACGTCGTTCTCACCGTTGGTGGTCCGCACCGAGACCAACTCGTCGCCGTCGACCAGCTTGATGGCGACCAGCGTCTGATTGCGCGATTCGTATTCCTTGAATTCGGTCTTCTTGGCAACGCCCTGCTTGGTGACCATCACGAGATACCGCCCGGTCTCGTAGTCCCTGGTGTCGATGATCGCCTGCACCCTCTCTTCGGGCTCGAGGGGCAGAACCGACTGAGCGAGGACGCCCTTGGCGATTCGGGACTGCCTCGGGATGGCGTGCGCCTTGAGTCGATGGACGAGCCCCTTGTTGGTGAAGAACAGCAGATATGCGTGCGCGGTGGTGTGGACGAGATGCTGGATGACGTCGGTCTCCTGCACCTCGGCGGCCTTCACCCCGCGCCCGCCACGGCCCTGGGTCTTGTAGGTCGACGCCGGAACGGACTTGATGTAGCCGGCCGAGGACACCGTCACGATCAACTCGTCGTCGGCGATGAGGTCTTCCAAAGAGAGATCACCCTCGTCCGGGATGACCCGGCTCCGACGGTTCTCCCCGTATTTCTCCTTGATGTCGGCGAGTTCGTCCCGGATGATCGCCCAGCGGCGCTTGGGGTCGGACAGGATGGCC
Source organism: Actinomycetota bacterium (assembly GCA_032154885.1). Taxonomy (GTDB): domain Bacteria; phylum Actinomycetota; class Acidimicrobiia; order Spongiisociales; family ZC4RG35; genus JARDZU01. The sequence goes on along the minus strand of JALDXP010000092.1, from coordinate 3,895 downwards.
TCCAGCTCTGCGATGACGCCGTGCAGCTCGGCCAACTCGCTGCGGAGCTTGTCGACTTCGAGAGCAGTGAGCCGGCGAAGCGGCATGTCGAGAACGGCGTTGGCCTGGATCTCGCTCAGCTCGAACCGGTCGATGAGGTTGGCCCTGGCGTCGGCAGTGTCGGCCGAACCACGGATGATCTTGATCACCTCGTCGATGTTGTCGACGGCGATGATGAGGCCTTCGAGAATGTGGGCCCTGGCCCGAGCCTCTTCCAGCCGGAACCTGGTCCTCCGCTCCACCACCTCCATCTGGTGATCGAGGTAGTAGCCGATCATCTCGGCCAGATCGAGGGTTCGAGGAACCCCGTCGACCAGCGAGACCATGTTGTAACCGAAGGAGTCCTGGAGGGGGGTGTTCTTGAACAGCTGATTGAGGACGACCTGGGGGACGGCGGTGCTCTTCAGCTCGATCACGAGCCGGGTACCGACCCGATCGGAGGACTCGTTGCGAACCTCGGCGATGCCTTCGAGACGCTTGTTGTCGACCAGTTCTTTGATCTTGGCGATGATCCGCTCCATCGACACCTGGTAGGGCAACTCTGTAGCGATGATGGCGGTGCGGCCCTTGCGGATCTCCTGCACGTCGCAGACGGCCCGGATCCTGACCGATCCCCGGCCAGTGGTCAGCGCATCCCGTATGCCTCCGGTTCCGACGATGAAGCCACCGGTGGGGAAATCAGGTCCTTTGACGAAGCCGAGCAACTCCTCGGTGGTGGCGTCGGGGTTGTCGATGACATGGGTGCAGGCGTCGATGATCTCGTTGAGATTGTGAGGTGGGATGTTGGTGGCCATGCCGACGGCGATCCCCTGAGAGCCGTTGACGAGCAGGTTGGGGAACCGGGCAGGGAGCACAGTGGGCTGCTGCATCTCCCCCGAGTAGTTGTCCTCGAAGTCGACCGTGTCCTCCCTGATCCCCTCTAGGAGGTGATTGGACAACTTGGTGAGCCGGCACTCTGTGTACCTGGCGGCGCCCGGCGGGTCATCGATGCTGCCGAAGTTGCCCTGCGGGTCGATGAGGAGATGACGCATGGAGAAGTCCTGCCCCATGCGGACCAGGGCGTCGTATATGGCCGTGTCGCCGTGGGGGTGGTAGTTCCCCATGACGTCACCGACGACCTTGGAGCACTTGCGATGGGCCGATCCCGACGTGATGTTGTTCTCGAACATCGAGTAGATGATCCGCCGCTGGACCGGCTTGAGGCCATCGCGGACATCGGGCAGGGCACGCGACACGATCACCGACATCGCGTAGTCGACGAAGCTCTGCTCCATCTCGTCGGTGATCTCGACCTGGGGCACGCCCTCGGCTGGGGGGTTCCGTGTGGCCATGGCTCAGATGTCCAGGAATCGAACGTCGTCGGCGTTCTGCTGGATGAACGCCTTGCGCGAGGCGACGTCGTCGCCCATCAAGGTTACGAAGACCTCCTCGGCCCGCGCCGCGTCCTCCATCTCGACCTGAAGCAACGTGCGGGTGACAGGGTTCATCGTCGTCTCCCACAACTCCTGGGCGTTCATCTCGGCGAGGCCCTTGAACCGTGTCGGCTTCACCTTGGGATGCTCTTTCTTGAAGGCGTCGAGCCCGGCGTCGTCTTTCAGATAATGAACCTGAGAGCCGACCTTGACCCGATACAGGGGCGGCTGGGCGATGTACACGTAGCCGTACTCGATCAGCGGCTTGAGGTGACGGAAGAGCAGCGTGAGCAGAAGGGTCCGGATGTGAGCGCCGTCGACGTCGGCATCGGCGAGCAGCACGATCTTGTGATAACGCGCCTTCTCGATATCGAACTCCTCGCCGATCCCGGTCCCCATCGCAGTGATGATGTCCTGCACCTCGAGGTTCTGCAGGGCCTTGGCCAGCCTGGCCTTCTCCACGTTGAGGATCTTGCCCCTGATGGGGAGGATCGCCTGAGTATTCGAGTCTCGGGCGGACTTCGCGGGGCCGGCTGCGGACTTGCCCTCGACGATGAACAGCTCGGACTCCCCCGGATCACGGGATGAGCAGTCAGCCAGCTTGTCGGGAAGCCCGCCTGACTCGAGACCCGACTTGCGACGGGTCAGTTCCCTAGCCTTGCGAGCCGCCTCCCGGGCCTTGGCGGCGCCGACGCACTTGTCGACGATGCGGCGGGCCTCGGGTGAATATCGCTCCAGCCATTCCGGGAGCTTGCGGTTGAGGGTCTTCTCGACGTAGGAGCGGATCTCGGTGTTCCCCAGCTTGGTCTTGGTCTGGCCCTCGAACTGGGGCTCCTTGACCCGTACCGAGAGCACGGCTGTCAATCCCTCGCGAACGTCCTCGCCGGTCAGATTCTCGTCCTTCTCTTTGAGCATGCCCTTGGCTCGGGCGAAGTCGTTGATTGCCTTGGTCAGGGCCTTTCGGTAGCCCTCCTCGTGCGTGCCGCCCTCGTGCGTGTTGATGTTGTTGGCGAACGACAGCACCGATTCGGTGTAGGAGGTAGTCCACTGCATGGCCACCTCGAGCTCGGCATCCTCCCCGACGTCGGAGATGTCGATGATGTGGGGATGGAGCGGGTCACGAAGCGAGTTGAGATGCTTGACGAAGTCGACCAACCCACCCTTGTAGTGGAAGACGTCGATGGTCTCGGGGTCGCTGCGCCGGTCGGTGAGAGTGATCTGAAGATTTCGGTTGAGGAACGCGGTTTCGCGCAGCCTCGAGGCAACCGTGTCGTAATCGAACTCGGTGGTCTCCTGGAATGTCTCCAGGCTCGGCCAGAAGCGGATCGTGGTGCCGGTCTTCTTGATCGGCTTGAGCTTCTTCGGGTCCTTGGTCTTGGGCTGCCCGTCGGTGAACTCCTGGTAATAGACGTGGCCCCCGCGCCGGACCTCTGCCTCGAGGCGGGTGGAGAGAGCGTTGACCACCGAGACCCCCACGCCGTGCAACCCACCGGACACCGTGTAGGCACCTTGCTCGAACTTGCCCCCGGCATGAAGTGTCGTGAGGACCGTGGTCAACGCCGAGCGTTTGGTCTTCGACATCTGCTCCACAGGGATGCCTCGCCCATCGTCGACCACCTCGACTCCCCCGTCGGCGAGAAGGGTCACCTCGATGCGGCTGGCATGACCCGCCATCGCCTCGTCGACCGAGTTGTCCACCACTTCCCAAATGAGGTGATGCAGCCCTCTCGGACCGGTAGACCCGATGTACATCCCGGGCCGTCGCTTCACGGCCTCGAGACCCTCGAGAACGGTGATGTCTTTGGCTTCGTAACTGTCGCGAGTGGCCGTCACGACCCTCCTTGTGGGACCTTCGGGTGTGTCTGCTGGTGGACCTGAGTCAGGAGCCGGGGACCCGGCTGCAGACGAGTTTCACGAATGTCATTTTACCGGAAATACCTGATCAAAACGAATCAATCAAGGGGTCTGGTGTCATCGGTTCGGGGGGGCCCGGACCTCGATCCTGTCGATCACGCCTTCACCCAGGGCCCGGCCCAGAGCAGCCACCAGATCGGCGCTCCCATACCTCAAGAACGCGACCATCGACGGTGACTCGGCCTCAACGACGAGGGTCTTGCCCTGGATGAAGAGAGGCTTGGAACGACCCGACCACGGAGTGCCGGCCAGCTCATCCCAGCCAGACGTGAGACGCGACAATGCCATTGGATCGGACATCCCCATCTTGCGGAACATGGCCTCCAATGAGGCGCCGAATGACGTGAGATCGCCGTCGCTCATCGTCGCACGCCGTCGCCCACCCTCCACACAGCGCCCTCTACCGGCACATCCTCGGGACGTGCCGAGCTGATCAAGGTCTGGGTGTCCGCCGGCAACGTCTTGGCGAGAGCCCCGGCCCGCTGAGGGTCGAGCTCGGAGAAGACATCGTCGAGGAGCAGCACCGGGGG
>JALDXP010000091.1:0-9790 GCA_032154885.1 Actinomycetota bacterium | reverse complement strand
GCATCGGCGACTTCGGGTTCATGATCGGCCTGATGCTGGTCTTCACCGTCTTCGGGACCCTCTCATTCGCTGGTGTCTTCGAGCGGGCCGGTGAGGAGCTCACCGGTGGGATGGCCACAGCAATCGGGTTGCTCTTCCTGGTGGGTGCCGCAGGCAAGTCGGCGCAGATCCCTCTGTACGTGTGGCTGCCCGATGCCATGGAGGGCCCGACTCCCGTCTCCGCCCTGATCCATGCCGCGACGATGGTGACGGCCGGGGTTTATGTCATCGCCCGCTCCGCCCCGATCTACGAGTTCACACCGGTTGCGTCGACAGTGGTCGCATCCGTAGGTGCGCTGACGGCAATCTGGGCCGCCTCGATCGCCTTGGCCCAACGTGACATCAAGAAGGTCCTCGCCTATTCGACGATCTCTCAACTCGGCTTCATGTTCCTCGCCGTCGGGGCGCGGGCATACGTCGCCGGGGTATTCCACCTGATGACCCACGCCTTCTTCAAGGCGTTGCTCTTCCTGGGGGCGGGCTCGGTGATCCACGCCATGAGCGATGAACAGGACATGCACCGGATGGGCGGCCTCATGCGGAAGATGCCCCTGACCGCAACCACCATGGCCATCGGCGCCCTGGCGCTGGCGGGAATCCCGCCTCTGGCCGGCTTCTGGTCCAAGGACGAGATTCTGGCTGCCGACTTCGCGCGGGGCGGGTGGTTCTACGTCTTGTGGATCATCGGGCTGGTCACTGCGCTGCTCACAGCTTTCTACATCGCCAGGTTGTGGGTCCTGGTCTTCTACGGGGAGCCGCGCTGGCAGGAGGATGCACATCCGCACGAGTCGCCGCGCGTGATGACACTGCCGCTCGTCGCTCTGGCTTTCCTCTCCGTAGTCGGGGGCCTGGTGAACACACCGTTCCGGCTCGGTCTCGAGCATTTCCTCGAGCCCAGTTTCGAAGGCGTCCATATCCAGGAGGCACCGACCGACTGGCTGACGCTGGGGGTACTGGCGGCGCTGTCCATACTGGCCGCTGTCGTCGGCGTAGGGGCAGGAGTTCTCGCCTACAGGCGCCCTCCCGAGAGGTGGCGTCGGTTCGAGGAGTCGTTCGAGCCGCTGTGGGGGACATGGGAGCTGGCCTACGGGGTCGACGATCTCTACGGGAGGACACTGGTTCTCCCGGGTCGGAGACTGGCCGAGGCGACCGCCTTCTCGGTCGATGCGAAGGTGGTCGATGGCGCCGTCAACGGTGTGGGTCGGTTGGTTCGCGGCGCCGGCGACTGGGCCCGGCCGCTCCAGACCGGTTTCGTTCGCAACTACGGCGTGTTGTTCCTGGCTGGTGCCCTGGTAGTCGTGGTCTGGCTGGTAGTGGGCTCATGAGATGCTGACCGCCCTGATCCTGCTCCCCGTTGTGGCCGCCATCGTCGTGGCGCTGATCCCGGGGCGCCGGAGAGAGATCCATCTCTCCCTCGGGATCGCCCTCTCGGTGATGCCGTTGGCCCTGGCCGGATATCTGTTCTGGGTGTTCGAGCCCGCAGCCGGGTTTCAGTATGTCGTCGATGTGCCCTGGTACGAACCGTGGGGAATCGCCTGGAATCTCGGCGTCGACGGGATCTCGCTGCCCATGGTTGTCCTCACCACGCTGTTGGTCCCGATCGCCCTGGCCGCATCGACGACGATCACGAACCGGACCAAGGAGTTCGTGATGTACACGCTGCTCCTCGAGGCCGGCATGATCGGCGCGTTCCTGGCTCTCGACCTCTTCCTCTTCTTCGTGTTCTTCGAGGCGATGTTGATCCCGATGTATTTCATCATCGGCATCTGGGGAACCGAGCGCCGGATCTACGCCGCGGTCAAGTTCTTCATCTACACGGCGTTCGGCTCGGCGTTGATGCTGGCGGCGATCATCGGTCTCGCCCTCACCTACGCCTCCCAGGAAGGGTCGGCATCCTTCGCCTTGTCCGATCTGGCCGGGCTCGACCTCTCGGTCGGGACCGAGCGGATGTTCTTCGCCGCCTTTGCCATCGCATTCGCCATCAAAGTTCCCCTGTTCCCCTTCCACACCTGGCTTCCGGACGCCCATGTCGAGGCGCCCACTGCGGGCTCGGTGCTGCTCGCGGCCGTCCTCCTGAAGCTGGGGACGTACGGGCTGCTCCGGTTCAACCTGTCACTGTTCCCCGACGCATCGGTTGATGCCATCCCGATCATGGCGATCCTGGCGGTTGTCGGGATCATCTACGGAGCGGTGGTGGCCATCGTCCAACCCGATCTCAAGAAGCTCGTCGCCTATTCCTCGGTGAGCCACCTGGGTTTCATCGTGCTCGGAACATTCGCCCTGACCTCGGGCGGGCTGCAGGGGGCAGTGATCCAGAACGTGAACCACGGCCTGACCACCGGTGCCTTGTTCCTCCTGGTCGGGATGATCTACGACCGGAGGCACACCAAGAAGATCGCCGATTTCGGTGGATTGCAGAAGACGGTCCCTCTCCTCGCCGGGTTCTTCTTGTTCATGACCTTCGCCTCGATCGGGCTTCCGGGTCTCAACGGCTTCGTCGGTGAGTTCCTGGTGCTGATCGGCAGCTATCCAGCCCTCCCCAGCTTCACGGTGATCGCTGCATTGGGCGTGGTGCTCGCCGCCATCTATCTGCTGTGGGCCTATGAACGAGTGTTCACCGGTGTTCCCGACAAGGAGGAGAACTCGGTGTTGTCCGACCTGTCGGGGCGTGAGATCGCGCTTCTGGTGCCGATCACAGTCCTGATCGTGGTGATCGGCCTCTACCCCAAACTGCTCCTGGACAAGATCACTCCCTCGACCGAGGCGGTCCTTGACCGGATCGTCGAGCAGACCGACTACACGATGCCGGAGCCGGGCCGGATCGGCGACGTGTTCGTGGCTGGTGACGAGGGATGATCACGCCACCCGAGATCTCTTGGCTGGCGATCGCCCCCGACGTCGCCCTCGCAATCGGGGCCGCAGTGGTGCTGCTGGTGGATGTGCAGTGGAAGCCTGCGCCTCGAGTGCTCGGATGGGTGGTCGCGGCTACGTTGGCCGTTGCCGCCGGGTTGGCCATCCTGCAGTGGGCGCAAGGCGCCGATGCCCTGGCCGCGGGTGACACCGAGAGCCTTGTGGCCTTCTCCGGGTTGATCACCATGGACGGATTCGCCATCTTCTCTCGCTTCGTCCTGATCGCGGCCACTGGTCTCGGCTTGGCTGCCGGGTGGCGTTTTGTCGTGAGTCTCGGTCGCCGGGGCGCCGAAGCCATCGCCCTCGTCCTCTTGGCCACTGCCGGCTTCTCCCTGATGGTCGCCGCCAACAACCTGGTCATGCTGTTCCTCGGGCTCGAGGTCGGCTCCATCGCCCTGTACGTCCTGGCCGGGCTGGCCCGGGAGAGACGCGAGTCGGAAGAGGCCGCAATCAAGTATTTCCTGCTTGGCTCATTCGCGTCGGCGGTGTTCATCTACGGCGTCGCCCTCATCTACGCCGGGACTGGCCAGTTCGAGATCCTCGGCATCCGCCAGCTTCTGAATGACTTCGTGATCTCCAGCCCGGCAGTGATCTACATCGGGATTGGCCTCGTGGTGGCGGGTCTCGGCTTCAAGGTGTCCGCTGCCCCGTTCCATACCTGGGCGCCAGACGTGTACCAGGGAGCGCCGGCCGGTCTGGTGGGCTACATGGCAGCGGTGGCCAAGGTCGCCGGGTTCGCAGCCATCGCCCGGATCCTGCTGACTGCGTTCTCCGATCTCGCCGATACCTGGCTCCCGGTCGTGGCCGGCATTTCGGTGCTGTCCATGGTCCTCGGGTCTGTTCTCGCCCTCGTCCAGGGTGATGTGCGCCGTCTGCTCGCCTACTCCGGGGTGGCCCACGCCGGGTTCATCATGACGGGGGTCGTTGGCGGCGCCACCGACGGTGTCCTGTTCTACCTGGCCATTTACGCCATCCAGCTCGTCGGTGCTTTCGCTGTGGTGGCGGTGGTGAGCGGCCCTGACGGTGCCGGCTCCAGCCTGGACGAATACCGAGGTCTGGGCCGGCGAAGCCCGTTGCTGGCCGGTGCCTTCACCATTCTCCTTCTCGGTATGGGCGGTTTGCCCATCACATCCGGTTTCGTGGCCAAGTTCGGTGTCTTCACCGACGCCTGGGCCCAGGGCTACCAGTGGCTGGTGATCGTGGCCGTGATCACGTCGGTGGTGGCGTTCGCGTTCTACATCCGCGTCATCGTCGTCATGTACATGGACGACGCCGCCGAAGAGCAGACGTTGCGCGTCGGTCCAGAGCGATGGGTGTTGGCGTTGGCTGTCGGAGCGACGATTCTCTGGGGCATCTTCCCGTCGTCGCTTCTCGATCTCGCAGCTGATGCATTACCTATCTAGATCGGCGCTCTGCGCCGGTATCGCCGGCATCTTCATGATGATCGGCACCAGTCCTGCCCACGCCGCGGAGACCGCCGCATCTGAGATCGTGATCATCCCGGATGGGGACACCGTCACCGAAGATCTCTACGCCGTCGGGTCCCGCGTGGTGGTGGAGGGGACGATCGAAGGCGATCTGATCGCATTCGCCGCCGAAGAGGTAGTCATCACGGGCCAGGTCACAGGCAATGTGCAGGCAGTGGCACCGACGGTGACGGTCGGGGGAGAGGTGGCCGGCTCGGTTCGGTTCACTGCCAACAGACTCACCATCTCCGGCTCGATAGGCGGAGATCTGGTCGGCGCTGCCGTCCGGGCCGAGCTGAGCCCCGAGTCCACGATCGATGGTGACGTCGTGGTTTGGGCTTTCAGGCTGGTGGCAGCCGGAACCATCGGGACCGATCTCGAGGGCACCCAACGGACACTCGAGCTGGCGGGAAGCGTTGGCGGAGACGTCGATGTGAGCGTCAATCGCCTGATCGTCACCGGCCCTCTCGAGGTGACGGGCGATATGGGCTATCGATCTCCATCCGTGGCCGACGGGATGGAACACGCAACGGTGGGAGGTGTTGTTGCCCACAAGACGCCATTGCCTCCCAACATTCGCGTGCGTGCTCTTGGTTGGTTGGTCCGATTCCTCGTGATCCTCGGCCTGACATGTGCAGCCCTTTTGGTCGCCTGGGGTTGGCCGGGTCGGACCGAATCCGCCGGCGCGAGGGCGAGGATCAACCCGTGGCGAGCTTTGGGGCGGGGCGCTCTCGTCGTTCTCTCCCCGTTCATCGTGGCCGGGATCGCAGCTCTGATCGCGGGTCTCGTCCCTGCTTCGGCCAGCCTGCCATTGCTCGCTGTCTTCGTACCCCTGATCCTTGCTCTCGCCGGACTGGTTTTGGTGCTCTCATTGGTGGCCGGCGTGCCTGCCATCCTCGCTCTTGGCAGAGCGTTGCCCGGCGAGCGGGGCCTCTACGGCTCGGTCGTCGCCGGATCGATCGTGGCCGGGATCCTGTGGCTGATCCCCTACGTGGGCTGGCTGGTGCCTTTGCTCGTCTTGCCGATCGGCCTGGGCTCCTGGATGTTGAGCTTTCAGGGAAGTGAGGTCACAGCTGACGACCCATCAAACTCCTTGACGACAGGCCCACCAACCGGATCCGGCACGACGGTGAAGGACCCGGCCACGTGAAGATCGACCGACGAGGTCCCCACCAGCACCTCGATCGATCCCGGCTCTACCACGTAGGTCATGTCACGGTCATAGAACCCGAGCTGTCCGATCGGCAACTGGAAAGTCACCTGACGGGAGCCTCCGGCGGGTAAGGAGACCCGGGCAAAGCCCTTGAGCTCGAGGACAGGCCGGGTCACACTTGCCACCGGGTCCCTCACGTAGAGCTGAACGACCTCATCACCTTCCCTTTGCCCGGTGTTGGAGACGACGGCCGTGACAGTCACCTCTTGGTTCCAGCGGGCCTCGTCCGGGGTCACCGAAAGATTCGAGATCCGGAACGTCGTGTAGCCCAGACCATGGCCAAACGGATAGAGCGGGCCGGCCTCGCCGTCCACGTAGTCGCCCTTCCAGTGCGATCTGCCACCCGACAACTTGTGCCCGTAATACACCGGTATCTGCCCCGCTGATCGCGGCTGGGAGATGGGCAGCTTCCCACCCGGGCTCACCACTCCGGTCAGGACATCCACGAGAGCCGCGGCCCCCTCTTCTCCGGGCAGCCAGGCGTGGACCACCGCGGCGCTGTGCTGGTGCGCCCAGACGCTGCCGCCGGGACGCCCGCTGACCAGGACCAAGATCATGGGCGTGCCGGTCTCGGCCACCGCCCGCAGGAGGTCTTCCTGGACCCCTGGGAGGTCGAGGGAGAGACGGTCCCGACCTTCGCCCGACGTGCAGTCGGTGGTCAGGCCCGCCTTGTCCCCCATCACCATGATCGCGATGGCGGAACGACGGGCGAGGGCGACGGCCTCGTCGAAACCCTCGCGCGACGGGGTGTTGACATCACATCCTCTGGCATACGCCACGTTGTCCCCGAACCGCTCCCGCATTGCGTCCAGGACCGAAAGGGTTTGCTTCATCGAACCTTCGGCTGACACGTCCCCCGTGAAGGGCACACCGAACACGTTGTCGCCATGCTGCATTTCGGCCAGGGCCTCGATGTGGGCCGGGTAGGTGTAGTCGCCGAACAGGTTTCTCGAGTCGTCGGCGTTTGGACCGATCACCGCGATCGGCCTGGTGTCGGATGCGATGGGCAGGGCACCGTTGTTGGACAGCAGGACGATGCTCTTCTCCGCGATCCGACGGGCCAAATCGCGCTCGGGCCCGGGATCGGTCTGGGCGCCCTCGGGGTCGACAAAGGAGGATTCGAAGAGACCGAGCTCGAACTTGGACCGGAGGACCCGCCTCACCGAGGTGTCGACGATGTCGCGGTCGATGTCCCCGCTCCGGACACCTTCGATGAGCGGCTCGCCATAACAGTCGGTGCCGGGAATCTCGACGTCGATACCGGCTTCGAGAGCGATTCCGGCCGCTCCTGTCCCGTCCTCGGCGAGACGGTGATAGCTGGCGAGTTGGCGAATGGCGAAGTAGTCCGACACCACGGTCCCCTCGAACCCCCACTCGTCTCGAAGGATGTCGGTGAGGAGCCGCCGATGAGCAGCACAGGGGATCCCATCGAGCTCGTGATAGGCGTTCATGACCGAACGGGCTCCGGCCTTGACCACCGCCTCGAACGGATGGAGGTACACCTCGCGCAGCTCGCGGTCGGGCAGATGGGGCGGCGCCCAGTTGAGGCCACCCTCTGAGGCGCTATATCCGACGAAATGCTTGGCGGTAGCGACGACACCCTCGGTCAGGTCGGCACCTTGCAATCCCTCGACGAAGGCAGTTCCCATCCGGGCGACCAGGTAAGGGTCCTCCCCATAGGTCTCCTCGGTCCGTCCCCATCGCGGGTCCCTGGCCACGTCGAGAACAGGTGACAGCCCGTGATGTGCTCCCATCGCCCTCATCTGACGGCGAATCACCTCTGCCATCTCGCGAGCGAGATCGGGCTCCCAGGTGGCGGCCACGCCGATTGCCTGGGGATACACCATGGCGTCCTTGGCCATCAGTCCTGAGCAGATCTCCTCATGGACGATGGCCGGGATGCCGAGACGGGTCTCCTCGAGCAGGTAGCGCTGGATCTCGTTGGCGAGTCGGGCCGCGTCCTGGGGTGTCAGGTCGCTGGCGCCCGAGATCCGGGTGACGTGCCCCAGGCCATGCCGGAGCAGGGGACCTGCCTTCTCGGGGGAGAATTGCCCCTTTTCAGACAACTGGAAGACCCAGGCACTCCCCAATTGGGCGACCTTCTCCTCGAGAGTCATCATCTCCAGCAGGCTCTCGACACGTTCGTCCACCGAGAGGCCAGGATCCCGGTAGGCCGGCTGCTGCCCATCGACGGTGAGGGCGGTCATCCCTTGACCCCTCCTGCGGTGAGACCGCTGACGATTTGACGCTGGGCGACGAAGTAGAAGATCAGTGCTGGGATCATCGCCAGGGTCGTGTAGGCCAGGATCATCGCGGTGTCCGTCACGTACTGAGCCGAGATGTTGTTGATGCCGAGTGGCAGTGTCCACTGCTCCGGTTGGATCAGCACGAGCAGGGGAAGAAGGAAGGCGTTCCAACTACCAACCACAGTGAGCACCGCAACAGTGCTCAACACAGGGCGGGACAAGGGGAGCATGACCGACCAGTAGAAGCGCAGCGGACCGCAGCCGTCGATAGAGGCGGCGTCTTCGAGATCACGGGGAATGCTTCGGAAGAAGGGGCGAAGGATCACGATCGAGAGCGGGAGCCCGAACGCCGCCTGGGGGAGGGCAATGCCGAGAGGGCTGTTCAGCAGCCCCGTCTGCCGCAGTGTGATGAAGAGGGGGAGGATGGCCACCGCGACGGGGAAGAGGAGGCCGAGCGTGAACAGGGCGAACACCAACTCTCGCCCCCGGAACTTGTATCGGGCGATCACGAAGGCGGCCAGGGAAGCAGCAGGAAGGACCAGGGCCGTTGTGATCAGCGCGATCAACACACTGTTCCTCACCCACTGATAGAAGTTCGGGTCCGTGAGGGCTGTCTGGTAGTTGCTGAAGATCCAGGGATTTGGGAGTGCCACTGGGTCGGCGGCGAGTTGGGCGTTGCTCCTGAATCCGCCGATGATCGAGAAGCTCAGCGGAACGATGATCACCAACAGCACGAGGGCCGCGATCAGGTAAAGAAGCCCCCGGCCGAAGTCGAATTTTTGGGAGGGCCCTTTGGTTGGGACGGTGGTCGCGGTCACGTAGTCAATGCTCCTTCTAGATCCCGTCGCAGCACGAATCGTTGATACAGGATGGCCACTACCAAAGAGAGCCCGAAGACGATCACTGAGATGGCGCTGGCATAGCCGAATTGAGATCTGCGGAAGCCCCAATCAACGAGATAGGTGGCCATGGTCGCAGTGGAGTTCACCGGCCCGCCCTTTGTCGTGACCCAGACCAGGTCGAACAGCTGCAGGGCGCCAATGATGGAGAGGAACATAGAGACCCTGATTGTGGGACCCAGCAACGGGAGGGTCACGTATCGGAAACCCTTCCAGAAGGAGGCGCCGTCGATGGCCGACGCCTCCTCGAGCTCGTTGGGGATGAGCTGGAGCCCGGCCAGGATCAACACCATGTGGAACCCGAAGTACTTCCATGAGATGACGAAGAACAGGCTGTAGAGAGCGATCTCGGGGTCGGCCAGCCACTCTCTGGTCACGTCGCCGGCGCCAACCGAGCCCAGGATTTGGTCGAAGAGGCCCTCGGGCCGATAGATCTGGCGCCACACCACCCCGGTGACCACCTCGGAGAGTATGAACGGCGCGAAATACATGGTCCGGAACACCCCGCGCCCCTTCAGGTTGCGACTGAGGAGCACGGCGAGGGCAACCGCGAAGGGGATCTGGAGCAGGAGGGAGAGCCCGATGATGATCCCGTTGTGGGTGATCGCCTCGATGAACAAAGGATCGGCGAAAGCGTCTTTGAAGTTCTGCAAGCCCACCCAATCGGTGAGCGGCTCCAACCCGTTCCAGTCGTACCCGCTGTAGCGGATGCTCTGGGTGATCGGGTACAGGACGAAGAGGCCGTAGAGGGCCAGGGCGGGCAGCAGGAAGGCAAGGATGACCGGCCAGGGTGCGGTCCCTGGTGCGCGTCGAACTATTCGACCCGGGCGCGTCACCTTGACTTGTTTCTCTTTGGGCACGATCCGCTGCTCGATGGGTGGAGGGCCGTTGCTGTCACTATCGACACTGGTGGAGGCTTGAATGAATGGTTAAGGAGGACGTCAAGTTGGGGGTTTCTCGCAAGCGGACTTTACGAGGGGGGAGTCATGCGAGAGAGAGAGAGAGAGGGAGAGAATG
>JALDXP010000090.1:0-9849 GCA_032154885.1 Actinomycetota bacterium | reverse complement strand
ACCCCATAGGGTCAGATTGCCGCGCCAAAAGCGTTGTTTCCCCAGGGTCGTACCATCTTCGGCAGTTGTGAGAGACACCGAGCCCGAACGTCTCGGGGGACCACTGCCAATTCTCGACACGTCGACTCCTGTACCGGTGCCCGCGCCGGTCCAGACAGGACGCCGTCCGATGATCTGGCTGTGGGCATTTGGAGCCGTCATCGTGGCACTGGTGACGGTGGCCGCCATCCGGGGCGATGCCCCCAGGACCGCTGATGTCGCAGCCGGATCGGTCTCGCCTCTCCCGGCAGCCGAGGAGACAGCGATCCCGCCCGATTCCGCCGCATATGCGGAAATCGATCCCGCGGGTGCGGATCTCGAGGTGTGCCAATGGGATTACTGCATCGTGCACGATCACATCGGGTCGGAGCGGATCGAGAACTTCCTCTACGAGATCACGCCGACGGAGGCCCAGGCCATCGCTGACGAGGTCGTGGCGGACTGGGATGTCCCATCGGTCTCGGTTTCGTCGACTGTCCTGGAAGGCGATCTCGGCGGGCTCTACGACCCAAACACCGGCTCGATCACCCTCGACGAGCCCCTCATCGCCTGGTCGTTGATCCATGAGCTCGCCCACCACATCGTCGTCGTGACCGACCCCTCAGAGGTCGAGGGACACGGCGACGAATTCCTCGAGACCCTGGACACCCTGGCAGGTGGCTCGTGAGCTCCAACGTCCCCATTCCCGGCGGCGGTAGCGCCGGTGCCCGCCCCGGTTACCCGAAGGCACGCGCCAGGGTCACCGCTTCACGTCGCTGGTTCTACGTCTCGGTGGCGGTGCTCGCAGTTTCCGCCCTCGTCATCGCGCTGCTCGCCGTTGGCGAGCCTTGGAACCTGGCGCCGGGGATGACCGCATCGTTCAGGAAATCGGTGGCGGCCCTCGTGATCACCTTCCTCCTGGTGTTGCCGGCCTTTGCAGTCTTCCGGTACGAGCGCCAGAGCGTTGGTGGGCGCTGGCACGAGCCGCCATGGCGGCCGAGTCTGATCGGATGGGCGGGGCTGCTGGTGTCGCTGGGTCTGGCCATCGGATGGCACGGTCTCCGTCTCGCCTTCTACATCGCCCGGGTGTGGACCGGCCAGCTGTGATTCGCCGTCTCTTCCCTCTGGTGATGATCGCGCTGCTCGCCATCCCCGCAGGGACGGCCGGCGCCCAGACGTCCGATCTGCCCGGTGGATGCGCTCCCGACGAGGGCGCAACGGTGCGGGTGCTCCTTCTCATCGACCAATCGGGATCGTTGGCACGGTCCGACCCCGACGACCAACGAATCACCGGGGCACGGGCCGTTGTTCGCTCCTACGCCTCGCTGGCCGAGCGTGTCCAACAGGTCGAGATTCAGGTGGCAGGTTTCGGCGCGGACTACCGGCCGGGGGAGTGGCAGGTCCTGAATCAGGACAGTGTGGGGGCCGTCCTGGAGACGGTCGATGCTGTCGGATCCGTGGAGGACCAGTTCCACACCGACTACGTGTATGCCCTGGACGGGGCAGCAGCGGCATTCGAAAGTTCGACGGCTACCTGTCAGATCCTGTTCTGGTTCACGGATGGCCAGCATGACCTGGACGAGGACCTCATCCCCTCTGGAGGGCTGGAGAGGTTCTATTTCCCGGAACCGGTGACTGCGGACAACGTGGTCGAGGCGGAGGCCCTGATGCCGTCGCTCATCTGTGATGCGGGCGGGTTTGCCCACGTCCTCGGGGATGCCGGCGTGAGTGCCCAGATCATGCTGCTCGGCAACGAGAGCGGGGTGGATGAGGCGAGTCGGCGGGTGCTCCGGGGCATGGGTGGCGATCCGTCTCTCGACTGCGGCCCAGGGAACGGCGCGTTCCAATCGGTCGATGACGCCAGCAGGCTCCCGTTCATCATGGCCTGCGCCTCCCAGGTGGGTGGCTATCAATTGCCGGACCTAGCCCCTGACGCCAACGGGAATCTGGTCGTCAACGAAGGTGTGGTCGATGCCGGTCCGGCTCCGTATCACCTCGCCACCGAGGTCCGGCTGATCACCCGGGGCAGTGCGGGCAGCCCGCCCGGTCTGGCTTCGTCCAGCCTGCCGGTCGACGAGGTCGCCGATGGTGATTCGGGGACGAATGCTCTGGTGGCGAGGCCGGTAGCGGCACCGTTCAGCATCGAGGTGTCGGGTGTGACCGAGGTCTGCGGTTTCGTCGTCGCCCAGCCCGCGGCGCCGGTTGTGCAAGGTGCTGCCCCCACGCTTTATCAAAACGAGCCGGGGGAGTTCATCGTCGTCGCCGACGGGCCTCATGGCCGGCTCGAAGGCGAAGCGTTGGGCCGGATCCAGGTCACCGCCGAGTCGGGTCAGGTCGGCTCGCCGGACGGAACCGGTTGGCCGGTGACCGTTCCGGCGCTCCCCTCTGCTGAGAGCTTCGACCTCACCGTCCAGATGACCTCCGGCCCCGGGATGGTCACCTCCGGCACTCAAGTCTTCACACTCAACGAGCAGATCAACGCCCCGGCCATCGTTGAACAACCTTCGCCGATCAGCGGGGAGGGGGTGGGCCCGTTCCTCGTCGATCTCCAGGTCGACCCCAAGGACGGTGGAGAGCTTTGCTTGCTCAACCCGATCACTCAGATGACAGATGCCCAAGGGGTGGACATCACCGCTTCTGCCGCGGTGAGCGGAGGGGAATGTGTCCAGGTCGAGCCCGGCGGATTACAGACGGTCACCATGGAAATCGTCCTCGACCGCTCCGGGTTCGCCCATGATGTGCTCGAGTTCGAGACCTTCTCGACGCCGAGCACCAGCCCCGATCGTGCGGAGGGTGGTCTGCTCGCTATCGATCTCGAGGTCACCCCGAAGGCGAACCCCGGAATGGTCGCCCTGGTCGTAGCCGGTCTGATGCTGCTGATGCTGGGGCTGCTCTGGGCGATCTTGTACGGCGTCAACCGTCTCATCGCCCGCATCCCCGACCCCCGCCGGAATCGCGTCCGATACGCCAATTTCGTGGCCGAGCTCACTCCGACCGAATACGGCGAGTTGGAGACAGTGATCGTCGAGGCACCGGTCGACAGTGCGTTCCGGCTTCCCAAGCGCACCCCCGCTCGTCTCGACGCCGGCAGCCTTCGGGTGGAACGCATCGTATCCGTCGTTCCTTGGGTCGCCCCGTATGCCCGGATCGGTCTTGGCACCGACTGGGTGGGCGCCCACCAAGGGCCGGGGTTGCCTGGGAGAACGCTGGTCGCCGAGAGGGTCTATCGGGGGAGGGCGCGTGATGCCCTCGGGCCTCTGGTTACGATCGGCTTGACGAATTCCCAAATGGAACGGCTGGTGGAGGGAACCGCGCAGAAGGCTCCAGGCGTTCTCCTCTTCGACATCCGAACCGCCCGCGGCGCCGATGCGAGCCGGGTCGCCGCCGACATGATCAGCGACTCGCTGGGGCTCATCGCAGCCGAGATCTCGACCAGGAACCTGGTCGTGGAAATGGAAAGGACTGGGGACTCATGAGATCGTTTCTGGTGATAGGGCTCGGTGGGTCCGGCGGGAAGACCATCCGCTATCTGAAGCAGTCCCTCGGCGAGTGGCTGAACGAGATCGGCTGGGCGTCAGGCATGCCCCAGGGCTGGCAGTTCCTCCACATCGACACTCCTTCGACCCAGGAGGCTCCGATCCTGCCCGGCCGTCCGGAGCTGCTGCCTCCGATCGAGTACATGTCGTTGCACCGGGACGGGGTGCCGTTCGGGACAGTCGTCGACCGGCTCACGCGGAAACAGACCAACTTCGACGGCTGGTGGGTGGACCCCGATTTCATGAATGTCCCTATCGCCCATGGCGCCGGTCAGTACCGGGCGATCGGGCGGGTGCTCGGGCTCGATCAGCAGGACCGAATCCATTCTCATCTTCAGGCCAAGATCACCGCGCTTCGCACCGCCGACGCCATCGGTGAGCTGCAACGGCTCCGGGCCTCTGCCGACGAGGAGGGCTCGGGCACCTATGAGGAACGCGGTGAGCCGGTTCTGATGATCGTCTCATCACTCGCCGGGGGCACCGGCGCCGGGCTTTTCCTCGATGTGGCCGACATGCTCCGTGCCGAGGGCGAGCAATGGCTCGACAACTCTTTCGGCATTCTCTACGCCGCCGACGTTTTCCAGAGTCTTGCCGCTGGTGCCAGGGCCGGCGTCCATCCCAACTCGGCAGCGGCGCTGGCCGAGCTTCTCAGCGGCGTCTATGCCGGCGGCCGGGTGGCCGTTGCCGGCGAGGAGCGGGAGATCTCCCGCAGCGGGCCCGCATTCTCGTTCCTGGTGGGTCATGCCAACACGAGCGGAGTCGTCTTTGGCGACCAGACCGAGGTCTACCGGGTGATGGGCCGCTGTCTCTCCGCAGTTATGACCGATCCCCAGGTGCAGGACGATTTTGTCGTTTACACCGCGGCCAACTGGCAAAACAGCGCCGGGACCTACGGTGACTCGGGCGGCCCGATGCACATGCTGATGGAGCCCCCTTACGTGGGCACTCTCCAGGGTCTCGGCTATGCCGAAGTCGATCTCGGCGTCGACCGGTTCAAGTCCTACTCGGAGCGTCGGATCGTCCGTGACGCCGTTGACACCCTGGTCAACGGGCACCGGCTCATCACCGAAGGGCTGGAGCGATATGAAGGGCTCACGCCGGATGTCATCGCCCAGGAGCTGGCCGCCGACCGTCTGACAGGATTCCTGAACAACGTCGGGATCAACGAGCGTGGCCAGGAGCACCAGGTAGTCGAGGCGATTGCCCTGCCGTTGCGGGAGCGCCAGGTGATCACCGGCTCCCTGGCCGAAGAGGTCTACCGGGCTGCGGTCGAGAACGTCGGGCCCAAGGGCCGGATAGACGAGTGGCTCACCGCAGTCGTCGAGGAGGCCGAGCTGCTCGCGCCTGGTGAGAACGAGCGCTACGACGCCAAGATCAGGGAGCGGGCCCGGGTCTGGACCAAAGACGTAACGGGCCGGCTGCTCTACGAGGCCGGGGGCATCGCCTCGGGCTACGGGTTGCCGGTCGTCAACGAATTGCTCGAACTGGTTCGCGGCGAGATCCGCACCGCATGTGACGACCTCGAGCAGGAGCGGATCGAATTCGAGAGCTTCTCCGCCCATGTGCGCTCCAACGTGCAGGCAGCCTTCGGCGAGCTCGGTGGTCAGCTCGGCTCCGAGCACGAAGCGGTGAGGATGGCCGCGGCTCAAGCCGTCGACACCCTCGTCTTCCAGCGCATGGAGGAGAAGTCGCGTTTCATCGCACGTGCCCTGCTCCTCGACTTCGACGAGTCCGTTGTGTTGCCCCTGATGGAGGCGGCCCGTCTCGCACTCGGCGACCTGCAGCGCAAGCTGGACCCTGCCGATGTCGAGGCTGCGCCCGTCGATGGCTGGCCCCGGCACAACCCCCGACGCGATCAGGCCGTCTCCGACGACCTCATCCCGGGCAAGACGGTGGCGCTGGTCATCGATCCCAAGGCATTCCCAACGCTCTTCGACGAGCTGTTGACCGCGACCCTCGGTGTGAACTACGGGGCGCCGGCGGAGAGATGGCGATCGGTTCGACATGAAGTGGTCTCCGGCAACTATCTGGAAGACTCGCAGCCGACCGACCGTCGTCTGGCGTCCCAGGTCCGGGGTCTGTTCGAGGTGATCGACCAGTGGCAGCCGAGCGAGGCCATCCTCCTCGGCGGCGAGCCCGATCGCCCCGCCCGGTTCCGGCTCCACATCGAGCGTGACGAATTGGTGCTGCGGGCCCGGGCCTGGCTGACCCGGGAGGGCACCGATTTCGACGACTTCCTCTCCCAGGGTTTGCGCGCCTATCTCCAGGAGCCGGACAAGAAGGTCCCCGCCTCGGTGGCCCGGGATCGGGAGCGGGCGTTCCAGTCGGCTCTCGAGTCGGCGTTCGAGGCGGCGGAGCCGTTGGTGCACGTCGACCCGGTCCTGCTCGCCGAGGTCCATGACCGGGTGATCACCACCCATGCCGTGCCGGGTGAGATCCCCCTGAAGAACCATCGTCTCGAGCGCTGGGTCAACCAGTTCCTCGACTCCAAGCTGGCGGACCGGACCGACGGAACCCACGACAACGTCACCCAGAGCGATCGGGTGAAGCGGATCTCGATCTACAGCATGTTGGAAGGAGCGCTGCACCCGGCCGTGTTTAGGCAGCCGCGGCCAGAGCGGGACGTCTTCGTGATTTCTGGAAGTGGCGCAGGAGCCGGCCGCTCGCCCAGTCGATCCCATTGCCGACACCGATGGTGCGGGCGCTGGTCAGAGGCTGGTTCATCGCCCGGGTTCTCGGCCTTCTCACCGTGGGCCAAGACAACGGTGCGACAGTGGTCCGCTTCGAGAAGGGGAAGGGCGGCGCTGTCGTCGAGTCGCCGCCGCTGGTGACGACGCCGGGGGAGAACCGCCCTCGTCAGTTCGGGGCTTTCCTCGAGACGCTGGCGCTGGCCATCCCCTATTCGGCCGACGCCGGCAAGCCCGATGAGATGCTCGGGATTTTTCACACGCTCGTCGAGCTGGGCCGCAACCCCGGGTCCATGGGCGCTGAGATGGGCGAGTTCCGTGAGTTGAGCCCGATCCTGGAGGAGTGGGTCTCGTCCGGGACGGCGTTCGGCCGGGAGGCGGGTGTCACCCAGATCGAGTTCGAGGAGGCAGGCAAGCGGGCGACCGCTCTTGCCGATCTGATCACCAAGCTGGATGAGGACTACGCCCGCCACGCCGACGAGGAGCGCCGGGAGGGGAGGATCGGTCCGGAGAACGCCTGGTTGGGCGCGACCGATCTGATCCATGAGGAGCTGCACCGGATGGCCGGCGCCCTCCAGGTGAGGGCATCGCAGACCACGCCCGAGTTTTAGAAGTGACGACGGTTTCCACCGTCTTGGTCGGGGATCGGGGCGGCCCGGCGTGGGGCGCGGCCTCGATGCTCGGTGGCATGGTGGAACAGGGCCTGATCGGGCCCTTCTGGTTCGTCGATTCCAGGATGGCCCGGGTCCAGCCCTGGCCGGGTGTGAGGTTCGACCGCGGCGGACCCGAGGAGGTCCCGCTCTTCACCTCGATCGGAGAGCGTGCTGCCGACGAGATCAGGGTCGGCGCGATCGCCACACCAGGTGATGGGGTGGCTGCCACGCAGGTGGCCGAGATCTCCAAAGTGGTTCATCGCCAACTGACCTCGCTGGCACCAGGGGAGTCGTCGGTCCGGCTGGCACGCCTCTGGTTCCCCGACTGGGACACGCTGGAGGCGCCGGAGGACGGGTTCTTCTCCACCCATGTGCACGCCAATCTGGTGGTGGTCCCTGAGGACAGGAGGTCTGACCAGCATTTCGCCGCCCCCCTCTCCCCGGAGACTCCGACATTCGTCGGTCATGTCGCAGCCGAGACGGCGGTGATCCTGGGCATGTTCGCCGGTATGGAGGGGTCCGTCCTCGACGGGCTGGGCCCGGGTGTGATCTTCGGCGACAGCCCGAAGCTTCGTCTCTCCCGTTCCTATGTCCGAGTCGGCCGCAGTCCTGCTCTGCCGTTGCAGGAGATCGTCGATCACGAGGGCCGTCTCCCCGTTCCTCCCGGCACCATCGAGGCACCATCCCCGGCTGCGGCAGTGTCCGACCTGGCTGACCGGTCCATCCCACTCTTCGACCGTCTCGCCTTCGAGGTCAAGGACCCCGAGGCCCCGCAACGTCATCAGCTGCGGCCGCTCCGGGCGCTGCTCCTCATCCTGAAGGAGATGGGCAGGTTCATCATCTCGCTGCCCCGACGGGCGGTGGAGGGGCTCTTCGAGGACTTCTCCGAACTGGCCGGGCGGACGATGCAGGATCTGGTGGGCAGCTCGTCCGTGGTCGAAGTGGTGTGGAAGGGAAAGTTCAGCCCGAGCGGCCACGGGGAGGACTTCGATGCTCTCATCGCCGACCTCAAACGTCAGGCGGAGCGCCGACTCGACCTCCAGGGTGGCCCGTCGATCGACCAGGCGGTGTGGCGGGACCTGAGGAGCCTGGTGCTCTCGACCGCCGACGGCAGCGACCCGCCGCCCGGGTTGGACCCGATCGAGGTCCACGGCCAACGCGCCGTCGTCAACGACGCCGCATCCCTGGCCCCACGCCCCAGCGACTCGCTGGTGGGAACCGCCAAGGACATCCTCGACGAGTCGGAGTCGGGCTCCCCGGTCAGCCTCCTCGGTCGGCTCGGCGCCCGGATCGAGCGGATCGCCCGATCCAATCGGACCGCCGTCTCCCGTCTCCTGGAGACACTCGATGTTCAGATGGCGGCGCTTCACAACTACCGGCCACCGGGCTATGCCTTCTGGCACATCGCGGGGAGCGTCCTGTTCGCCGCTCTGGTGGTGAGCCTGCTCCTGCTCACCGGCGCCGTTCGGGGATGGGGCATTACCGAGATCGACAGCTTCACGAGGAACATCCTGTTTGGTGCATTGACCCTGGCCTGTGTGGCCGGTCTCATCCTGCTCAGGTCATACGGAGTCCAGGCGTTGGCCGAGGGATCGACGACAGACGGGGAACGGTTGTCGAAACTCGGAGCCGCCCCGACCTGGATTGGTGCCCTCATCGGTGGGGTCGTGGGTGCCCTGTTCGCCGGTCTCGCGGTCGCCTTCCTCGACTACCCCGCTACGGAACCGGCCACTTACGCTGCGGTCCTGGCCGGGATCGTCACCGGCGCCGGGCTGGGTCAGGCCTATTCACTGGCCACCTACCAGGACCATCTGCCCGCATTGGGCCGGATGTCCCGGCTCACCATCCTCACCGTCCTGGTCTATGTGTCTCTCATGGTCGTCGGCGCTATCTCCCAGCCGAACGGGTGGTACGCCACGGTTTCGGGGGAGGAGCTGCGCAGCCTGGTGTGGCCGATCTGCGGCACGATTGGGTTCTGGCTGCTGTTCGTGCTGGTCGTCGTCTCCTGGCGTCGAGTCCAGGAGCGACTGGCTCTGCGCAGCTACAGCCAGTCGATCCGTCAGCTGGCCGAGCAGGTCGATGCCGCCTTCACCGCCGACCGTGTGGCTGACGCTGCCCGTGAGCAATTCCTCGGGCTTTCGGCGGTGCTGTCCCGCCTGATCTGGTACCCATTCGGAAAGGGCGGTTCGATCCCCGAAACCGGGGTCGACCTGGTCCAATTCGGGGTGAACAAGGCGGCGGTGTGCCAGTTCGGCCTCTCCACCCGCGGGGAGAAGCTATTCGAGACCCGTACCGTCCGTCTCGCCTCGGAGCGTGGGTGGCTCACATCTCAGTACGAAGGGTCGATCCAGACTTATCGGAGCGAGCAGGCGGTTCTGGTCGGATCCGATGACCCGACGACTGTCGGCCGGCCCGATCAAGACCCGAAGACGGTCGCCCAGTTCGAGGCGGAGAGCCGGCCGGAGAAGGGGGACCGGTGGCGCTGGGCGGACCTGTTCTTCGACGGTGTCTACGCCCCGGCGTTCCTCCAAGCACTGGAGACCCATGGGGAGAAGGAGGTCTTTGGCCCGATCCTGGCCGATGCCGGAAACTTCGAGCCGATCGGCGGAGATGCGGGTGGGCGTTCTCTCCTCGACTTCATGTCGGAGGTGTCACCACAGGGCAACGGTGATGCCGATCCCCGCTACTTCGATCCGGAGCATCTCGCCAGCGGGGCCTTCGAGAGGACCTGGCACCATCGGACCTGGTGGCCCCACGAGGAGCTGTTCGACGGTGGCTCGAAAGGCGCCGACGGGTCGATCGAGCCGGTCGGCTCCCTGGCCAGGGGAGCGGTCTGGGTGGCAGTCCGCGCCGACACGACTGAGGACCTCGAGCCCTCTGCCATTTTCGGCAGCCCTCGCGGACCAGACCTCCCTCAAGGAGGTCCCGCCGGGCCCGAGTTCTAGTTTCTCGTCG
>JALDXP010000089.1:0-9963 GCA_032154885.1 Actinomycetota bacterium | reverse complement strand
CGTTCTGCGTAGTGCGTAGGCCGAGGGTCCGTCGGCAGACGGGCCCTCGTGCTGCGCTAGAAGAGCTCGGGGCACCAGGGCTCCGGGTCCCAGGCAAAGGCAGCGTCCATCGCCGCGAGAGCTTCAGGAGCTCCACTGAGACGGCCGGCACGGGCCCACCGCCGGAATCGAGGGCGCCCCATGTAGGCGGCGCTCAGATCCTCGAGATCGAGCTGGACTGAAGGATCCTGGCTGGTCGGCGCGCATTCAGCGCCGTCCAGGTTGGCCCGGAGGCGGTAGGAGCCGGTGAGATCGCCAATCGGGTCTTCGATTCCGAGCACGACGTCGATCGGAGCGGAATAGGAGCGAGCCGTCAGAGCGGCGGGCAGATCCATGATCCGCACCCACAGTGCGTCGTATCGAAAGCTCAGGGCTCTCCGGGTTCCCGCCAGCAGGTCGAAGATCGGATCCCAGGGCGGTCTGAGCCCGGTCTCGACCCGTGCCAGGAGGTCCTGATTGGCCACAATCGACCAGATCCCGGCCCAAGCTTCTGGCGTGGCTGCGAAGAGATCCTGGATGATCACCTTTCCCGCTCCGTGGCCCTCGTCCCAGTGCGACTTCGTTCGGAAGGAAGCGAAACCAGCTGGGCCATCATCCCCGTCGACCACGGCAAACCGGAGTCTCGTCGTTTCGCTGGTGGATTCGCTGTCCCAAAATGAGCGGTCTTCCCACCACTGGCGACTCCTGGCGAAGAATCCCGGGATCTCCATGCGAAGACGGTCGTAAAGGGGTGGTACGACGTCGAGCGCCTCGGCTCGGTCGATAAGGCGAGCCGGCCCGGGCCGCGGGGCGAGACGGCTGAGTGTCGCGTGGTCTGGTTCGATTTCGACGTCGTAGCAAATGGAAGCGCACCCATACCCGAACCGCCCGTAGATCGCGCTGTCGGACGCCCACAAGGCTGCAATCGGCTCCCCGTGTTCCTTCACGTCGTCGATATGGGCGCGCATCATCTGGCGGAGCACACCCTGACGCCGATGGGTGGGCGCCACGACCACGGCGGTGGTCCCGCCACAGTCGACCTTGCCGCCGGGAACGGTCATCTCGAGGCTGTAGGCGCCCGAGGTGCTGACCATTGTCCCGCCATCGAATCCGCACCGGGTGCGGTCGAGGGGGAGGAGACGGAGAACGCGGTTGTCGCCATTCGGGGGATCGAATCCGAAGACCACGCCCATAGTCCGCCTGAACTCTTCGAACTCGTCGGGCTGGATGGCCCGAATCTCTACGACCATCAGGCGTCTGGCGCGGTCCCCGCTGCGGTACGGGCGTTTTCCACTTCGACGTCGAAGTCCGTCACTGCACCGGTGTAGGCGGTAACCGCTGCCCGACGCAGGTCGCCGGGATCGGCTGATTGAAGACCGGAGAGGGCTTCGCCTGCAGCGCGGGCCGCCAGGCTGGCCGCCGCCGCCAACGCCTCCTGGTTGGCCTCCAGCCCTGCCGGGGGAACGAGGGCCGCCATCTGGTCGGACAGGGCCTGTGACGAGGTGGCCACCGCCTCCATCCTGGGCTCAGCGTCTGAGAATTCGATCTCCCTGGGGTCGGCGTCGAACCCGGTGTTGACCGCGACCAATTCGGCGTTCAATGCCTGGAACTCACCATTGATTCGGTCCAGTTCCGTGATGTAAGCCGCGGCGGCGTCCGGGACCGATCCCGTGCCACCCGGAACGCTTGTAGTGGTGGGACCTCCCTCGCCGACCGTTGTGGGAGTCGTGTCACCAGCTGCCAGGGTCGTGTCGGGTGACGCCTCGGGCAAGGAACGGACGAAGAAATAGGTGAACGCGATCATTCCCAGAATGACCAGGGGCAGGATCCATCGGCCCGGTTTCGGGTCGGGGTTGACAGCCATGACCGGCGAAACGATAGCTGGCACCTGGTAGTTCCCTGCGTCTAGTCCTGGGGCTTGCTCAAACCCCTTGATCCGGTGCCGGGCGTCCCATACCTTCGGAACATGGAGCCGGAGAGGAACGAGACATACGAGCGGATCCCCTGGGAAACGCTCGAGGAGAAGAAGCCCGACCGACAGTGGATGATGATGGCGGTGGCCGGCGCCGTGGTACTCGGTGCCCTCGCCTACTCATTCATGAGCAACCGGCCGGCACCCGTACCCGTGGCCTCTACTTTGGCCGCATCCGTGCCGGAGACGACTCGCGTGGCATCTCCTGTGCCCCAAGCCGCGGCCCAGCCGGTCGCTACCACGACACCGGTGGTCACGGCTGAAGCCGATCTCTATGCGGTGCACCCGGAACGGGTCATCGATCGGGCCGTGGCTCACGCCGAGTGGTTCGTCGCCGAGTATCTGACGATGGATGGCACAGAAGAGGGCCGGGCCGCCCTGACGGCTCTCCTTCCGGCCGGCGTTCCGATGCCGGCGGCCGCCGATGGGACCCGGGTGTTCGTGGAGTGGGTGCGGGCATCGGCAGTCGAGGAGATCGGACAACTCGTCTACCGGGTGACAGTTCTTGCCCGATCACTTGCGGCCGCTCCCGATGCGGAGTACCAGCGTCAGGCGCCGCTGCAGGTCGAGGTTGACGTGTCGGTGGCAGGAGAGGCCCCACAGGTCGTGATGGCTCCCCGGCTCTCGCCGGCACAACCCGGCCCGACACATCAGCTGGCGCTGGTGACTGTTCCCGGGGAGGTTGGCGCGGCCGCCCTGGAGCAATCAGATGGGTCCGAGGTCGTCGGCGGCTTGCAGACTCCGGATGGGGGTTGGCAAGTGGTCGTGCTCGCGGCGTCACCCGACGGGGTCAGTCGACCGGTGTCGGTGCCGATTCCCGCTTCTTGATCAGCTCCCGAACTCCCCTTCTAGGATCGACGTGGCCTCGGGGATGATCGACTCCCAGGGGATGTCCGAGGTCTTGGAGATGGTCACGAAATCCGCGGTCAAGAAGATGCTGGTAACACCCGGGATGCCGAGAAGGTCGCGGGCGAAGCCTTCCTCCGGCGGTGCCCCGGCGACATGCGTCATCGGCCCACCGACTGGCGTGCCCACGGTGAACTTCATGGCATTTGGGTTTGGTGAGGGGGCGACGATCACTGCCATTGCCGGCCGAGGGTAATCCCGTGTCCCGTGTGGTCGGGGTGGACGTGGGGGGCACCTTCACCGATGTGGTCGTGCTGGACAGTGAATCAATTGACGGCCACAAGGTGCGGACCACCGCCGATCAAGCAGACGGCGTGGCGCGTGCCCTCTCGGACGCCGGGATCGACGAGAGCACCACGATCCTCCACGGAACGACCGCGGGCACGAATGCGCTGATCGAGGGACGAGGTGCCAGGACCGCGCTTGTCACCACAGGTGGGTTCGAGGATCTGCTCGAGATCGGCCGTCAGGCTCGTCCGTCGCTCTACGACCCGTTCGTGGATAGACCGGATGCCCTCTGCCCGAGGGATCTTCGCTTCGGATACGCAGGGGACGTCGAGGCAATCGGTCGAATGGTCGACGAGGCGGGAGCCGAGGCGGTTGCTGTCGCCCTCCTACGGTCTTACGTGGACCCCTCGGAGGAGTTGGGCCTGGCAGACCAACTCTCCAGCCGGGTCGGCGCCCCGGTCTCGGTGGGCGCCCTGACATCGCCCGAATTCAGGGAGTACGAGCGGATCGCGACGACCGTCCTCAACGCGTATTTGACGCCGGAGCTGGCCGGCTACCTGTCCCGTCTCGATGTGGCCGTCGGGGGTGGACGGCGACTCGCGATGACCTCCTCGGGTGGTCTGCTTCCCTTCGCGGTGGCCTCGCAGCGGGCAGGGCGCCTCGTCCTGTCGGGTCCTGCCGCCGGTGTGGTGGCTGCCACGGCCCTCGGGCGAGCCAAGGGTCATCAGTCGATCATCAGCTTCGACATGGGCGGTACCTCGACCGACGTCTGCCGCGTCGCCGGCCGGGCGGTTCAGACGACGCTTCACAGTGGGGCGGGACGGTTGAATCGCGTTCCCTCCATGCCTGTGCGGACTATCGGCGCCGGCGGGGGGAGTCTGGCGTGGATCGACGAGGGAGGTGGGCTGCGTGTGGGACCGATGTCGGCCGGCGCGGATCCCGGTCCGGCCGCATACGGTCGGGGCGGAGATGTGGCCACGGTGACCGACGCCAATGTCGTTCTGGGCCGGATTCCCACGGATCTCCGCCTCGGCGGATCCATCAAGATGGAGCTCGACGCTGCCACGCGGGCCCTGGCCGTCCTCGGCGCTGGCCTGGGCCTGGAAATCGAGGAGCTGGCGGCGGGGGTCATCGAAGTGGTCGACACACATATGGAGCGTGCTCTACGCGCGGTCTCGGTCGAGGAAGGTGTCGACCCACGCGATTCGGTGCTCGTTGCCTTTGGCGGCGCAGGTGGCTTGCACGCAACCCGCCTCGCCAAGCGTCTTGGAATGAGGACGACCCTCATCCCACCTCTCTCCGGGGTGTTCTCGGCACTTGGGCTCTTGCTGGCCGAGCCGAGCAGCGACGCGGGTCGCACGGTCATGCTGGAGGAAGGCTCCGACCGTCTGACGACCGTGACCGGCCAGATATCGGAGAGGGCGAACGCGACATTCACCCGGGACCATGGGACAGCGCCGACCGGCAACGAGGCATGGGCCGACGTCCGCTATGCCGGCCAGTCACACGAGCTGGCCGTGCCCCTGAGGAGCGGTTGGGTTGGTTTGCGACAGGAGTTCGAGGACCTGCACCAGGCTCGCTTTGGCTTTCTCAGGACCGAGGAGCCGATGGAATTGGTGAACGTCCGGGCCGAGGCGACCGGCCCGGCCCCGATGACCTGGGAGGAAATCCCTCCGATCTCGGTGAGCAAGGAGAGCCACGGCCCCCAGAGACCGGGGGACATCCCCGTCTGGTCCCGGGCAGGGCTCGAACCCGGTCAGGAGATGGTTGGGGCGGCGATCATCGTCGAGCGCGATTCGGCCGTGTGGCTGGAGCCCGGAGACATGTTGTGGGTACATGAGGATGGGACCTTGGAGATCCATTCATGAGCGGTCCCGTGACCGAGGCGTGCCGGTTCGCATCGGCAGCTCTCGCCGCGGTTGCCGATCCATCCAAGGCGCCGGGCATGCAGGCCTACATGAAAACCGATATGCCCTTCTACGGGGTGCAAAAGGCGGCTCGAGCCAAGATCCTGCGGGACCTGATCCGTCGGTTCTCGCCTACGGATCGAACCGGGTACGAAGCGCTGGTGATGGCGCTCTGGCGGCTTCCGCATCGGGAGGAGAAGTATCTGGCGCTCGGTGTAGCCCGCCATTTCGACGAGTTCGTCGTGCCCGAAGAGCTCCCGCTGTACCGGGGTCTGATCGTGGGGGGTGCCTGGTGGGACCTGGTCGACGAGGTGGCCACTCATCTGATCTGCGACCTTGTGGTGGGATATCCGCATGAGGTCTGGTCGACCGTGGACGCTTGGATCGATGACGACGACATGTGGCTGAGGCGGACGGCGATCATCTGCCAGGTCGGTGCAAAGCAGAGCACCGATGCAGCCAGGTTGTTCCGATTCTGCGAGGCACGTGCGTTCGAGAGGGAATTCTTCATCCGGAAGGCAATCGGCTGGGCGCTCCGTCAGCACGCCAGAGTCGATCCCGACGCGGTGGCGCGTTTCGTGGTCGAACATCGAGATCAGCTCTCCGGTTTGTCCTACCGGGAGGCCACGAAGCACATCGGCCATCTTCTCCCATCGTGACTGCCGATGCGATTGCCCTCGAGGTGGCCCGTCATCGTCTCGCCTCGGTGGCAGACGAGATGGGAACAGTGCTCCGGTATTCGTCGCTTTCGCCCAACATCAAGGAGAGGGCCGACTGCTCGGCGGCCGTGTTCACCGCTGACGGCGAAATGCTGGCTCAGGCGGAGCACATCCCCGTTCATCTCGGGTCGATGCCCGAATCGGTGGCCGCGTGCCTGGCCCGATTCGAGCCCGTCCCGGGTGTCCAGTACGCGGTCAATGACCCGTTCTTCGGTGGCACCCACCTCAACGATCTCACGCTCGTCGCCCCGGTCTTCGTGGCATCGCGACACGTCGCCTGGGTGGCCAATCGGGCGCATCACGCCGACGTCGGAGGCGAGGCGCCCGGATCCATGCCGGCGCATGCCGTCACGGTCGATCAGGAAGGTCATCGGGTCCCTCCGGTGGTCGCTTTCGAGTCGGGCCATTGGGCCGATGATTTCGCCGAGCCTTTCATCGCAGCCTCTCGTACTCCGTGGGAGCGCCGGGGGGATCTCGAAGCGCAGATAGGGGCCAATGCCGTTGGCGCGACCCGGATGGCGGACCTGATCGACGGTGACGCAGGGGTGCATTTCCCGTCGATGGCTGCGTCTCTTCTCGAATACGGGGAACGGCGGACGATCGCGGCCCTTCGTCGACTGCCCGAAGGGGAATTCGCGTTCACCGACTTCATGGAGCTCGATGAGTCCGACGTCGGAATCAGGGTCACTGTGACTATCGCCGATGGGCGGCTGACGGCCGATTTCACCGGAACCGACGACCAGGTGGCGGCGAACTTCAACGCGGTCGAGGCGGTGACCAGGTCCTGTCTCTACTACGCGGTCCGGGTGGCGACCGATCCCACCATCCCCGCCAACGGCGGGTGCTATCGCCCGCTGACCCTGATCGCCCCGTCGGGATCGGTGGTCAATGCCAAACCTCCGGCGGCCGTTGCGGCCGGAAATGTAGAGACCAGCCAGCGAATCGCCGACGTCCTTCTGGGGGCCCTGGCCCAGGCCGCCCCCGATCGCGTGCCTGCGGCCTCTCAGGGAACCATGAACAATGTCCTGGTCGGCAACGACGAATTCGCGTACTACGAGACGATCGCCGGGGGGCAGGGGGGTCGGCCCGGGCGAGCCGGTCAATCGGGGATCCAGACGGGGATGACCAACACAGAGAACACCCCGATCGAGTCCCTTGAAACCCACTATCCGTTTCGGGTGGAGCGATACACCCTGCGACGTGGAAGCGGCGGTGAGGGTCGGTTCCGGGGTGGGGAGGGGATCGAGCGGGAGATTCGCTTCCTGGCGGACGCCACCCTCTCGCTGATGGGTGAGCGGCGGAGGCATCGTCCCTGGGGCTTGGCCGGTGGCGAACCCGGGGCCACCGGCGAGGACTGGCTCATCAAACCCGATGGCCGCCGCGAGCGCCTCTCCGCAAAATCCACCATCCCCGTGTCAGCCGGCGACCGCCTATTGGTGCTCACTCCAGGCGGCGGGGGGTGGGGCCAACCCTGAACCTCAGGTTCCTCAGCCCGGATACGGGTCAAATCGCCTCAGCTTCGCCGCGGCCCGGCGCTGAGTCCTGGAACCTGAGGTTCGCCGTTCCGAGCCACAACTACCCTCTCGTCTGTGAGCCTTGTCGGGGATCTCCGTGGTGTGTTGAGTGGCGATCGGGTGCTCGAAGAGCCGGTCGAGCTCTACCTCTATTCGAGAGATGCATCCCTGATGCAAGGTCAGGCGACTTGCGTCGTCTTCCCCGAAACGACCGAGGAAGTCGCCGAGGTCGTCCGGGTCGCGGAGAGACACGGGATACCGATCGTCGCCCGCGGCGCGGGCACCGGGCTCGCCGCCGGGGCCATTCCGGTCGACGGCGGGATCGTCCTGTCGACCACTGCGATGAACCAGATCGACATCGACGTCGATAACAGGACCGCATGGGTTGGAGCCGGGGTGATCAATCTCGACCTGAGCACGGAGGCCGAGCCATTCGGTCTGGCCTTCGCCCCCGATCCCTCGTCGCAGTCGGCGTGCACGATCGGCGGCAATGTCGCCAACAATTCGGGCGGGGCCCACTGTCTGGCCGAGGGCGCCACCACCAGCCACGTCCTCGGCATGGAGGTGGTCTTGGCCGGTGGCGAGACCCTCGTTCTCGGTGGCCAGGCACCCGACATGCCGGGTCTGGACCTGAAGGGGTTGATGGTTGGATCGGAAGGCACCCTCGGTGTGGTGACTCGGGCCTTGGTCCGACTCCTGCCCATCGAAGCAGACGTGAGGACGCTCCTTCTCGACTTCGAGGAGCTGGAAGGGGCAACACGGACCGTATCTCAGGTCATCGCATCCGGGCTCGTGCCGGCGGCGCTGGAGATCATGGACCAAAAGATGACGACCGCCGTCGAGAACTGGCTCAAGGCGGGTCTTCCCTGCGATTGCGCCGCCATCCTCCTCGCCGAGGTTGTCGGGGAGCCCGAGGCAGTGGAGGCCGAGGCGGCACTCATCTCACACATCGGCCGCGCCAACGGTGCACGCGATGTCAAGGTGGCCAGAGACGAGGACGAGCGTGCAATCCTGTGGAAGGGGCGCAAGTCGGCGTTCGGGGCAGTGGCTCAGGTCTCCCCGAACTACTACTTACACGACACAGTCGTGCCGAGGTCGCGTCTCGTGGAGACCATGGAAGAGGTCCAGGCCATCGCCGACCGATACGGGCTGGACGTCTACAACGTGTTTCATGCCGGCGATGGGAATCTCCATCCGCTCATGGCGTTCGACGCCTCCGACCCGATCATGTTGGACAAGGTCCACAAGGCGGGCGAGGAGATGGTCGCCGCATGTCTCAGCCGTGGCGGCGCCCTCTCTGGTGAGCATGGGATCGGCCTCGAGAAGCGGGACATGATGCGGGCGGATTTCACCGAACTCGACCTCGACGCCCAGGCCCGGCTCAAGGAGGCCTTCGACCCCGCCGGAATCTTCAATCCGGCGAAAGTGCTTCCGGAGGGCTCACGATGCTTCGACTTCGGCGGGGTGAGACGCGAGATACCGGACGGGGCCTGGGTATGACCGGGACCGCCGGGGGCGGTCCCGAGCGCGTCGCTCCCTCCACCGTCGAGGAGCTGTCCTCGATGCTGAGAAAGGCCACCGAGGAACAACGCGTCGTCAATGTGGTCGGAGGTGGGACCAGACAGGGCTACGGATCTCCCCCACTTCCTGACCTCGTGTTGGAGATGAACGGGCTCTCCGGGATCGAGGAGTGGGACCCCGATGACCTCACGGTGACCGTGGGGGCGGGGACTCCCGTCGCCGAGCTGGAAGCTGCCCTACGCGAACGCTCGCAGACCGCAGTGCTACCCGAGGTCCCGGGCGCATCCAGTGTCGGAGGGGTCATTTCGGCCGGGGTCTCTTCGTTGCGGAGGGCACGTCTCCTCGGCACCAGGGAAAGGATGCTCGAGGTTCGCCTGGTGACCGGGGATGGTCGCGTGGTTCGGGGTGGCGGGCGCGTCGTGAAGAACGTCTCCGGTTACGACCTGCCTCGTCTCGTGGTTGGAGCCTTCGGCTCATTGGGGGTCATCACCTCAGTCTGTCTCAAGTTGTGGCCAACGCCGCCCGCCGCGGCGACGATCACCATCGATGACATCGGAGTTGCCGATCGGGTGACGAGGCCGCTCGCGGTCCTCGAGCGAAACGGCGTGACCGACGTCTTTCTCTGGGGCACACCAGAGGAGGTGGCAGCTTCCGGCGGTCGACTCGGCGGCGCGGCGGTCGAGGGGCATCGATGGCCGGCCGACCCACAGGGGTCCTACCGGTGGTCGATTCGGGTCCCACCCGCCCTGACGTCGGCGGCG
Organism: Actinomycetota bacterium; assembly: GCA_032154885.1. Classification (GTDB taxonomy): domain Bacteria; phylum Actinomycetota; class Acidimicrobiia; order Spongiisociales; family ZC4RG35; genus JARDZU01. Next base: position 417 of record JALDXP010000089.1, on the reverse strand, counting down.
ATAGCCAGGCTCCCATCAGGTTGGGACTATCTCGCCGTCCACGGCGCCGGCGACATTCGCGCCGCCTCGCCCAACCCGGATGGTGCGGGTGCGCTGCGCTCCTGGGTGGAGGCCTCCGGCGGGGCGGTGGTGGTGACCAAGGCCCCAGATGGGGGTCTCGACGGGCTCGATCCGTGGGGATCGCCGCCTCCAGGGCTGGAGATCCAACGTCGTCTCATTGCCCAGTTCGATCCCGGTCGGGTGATCAATCCTGGCCGGTTGCCTGGAGGTCTGTGATGGGATGGGCAACCCTCGATCACCCGACCACCGACGAGCTCAACGCCTGCGTTCAGTGCGGGCTTTGCCTGCCTGCATGCCCCACGTTCCGCTTGACCGGGCGGGAAACGGCGTCGCCCCGAGGTCGTATCCAGGCGATGA
>JALDXP010000088.1:0-10009 GCA_032154885.1 Actinomycetota bacterium | reverse complement strand
GACGTCGTGGCCGCGTCTGGGTGATCTGCAGCAATCCCCGTCACAAGCAACGGCAAGGATGATCTGAGTGGCACGTATCGCAGGAGTTGACCTTCCGAGGGACAAGAGACTCGAGATCGGGCTCACCTACATCTACGGCATCGGGTTGACCCGCGCCCAGAAGGTGTGCAATGAGACCGGCGTCGACCCCGGAACCAGGATCCGCCAGCTCACCGACGACGAGGTGACCCGGATCCGCCGATACATCGAAGCGAACTTCGAGGTCGAAGGCGACCTGCGGCGAGAAGTCCAGCAGAACATCAAGCGAAAGATCGAGATCGGCAGCTATCAGGGCATCCGCCACCGTCGCGGCCTGCCCGTTCGCGGTCAGCGCACCCACACCAACGCGCGCACCCGAAAAGGCCGTCGCATGGCCATTGCCGGCAAGAAGAAGGTCACCAAGTAGGAGTTTGCAGAGAGTGGCAAAGCAACAAGGCGCCAAGCGTGTGCGTCGTCGGGAGCGAAGAAACATCTCCCACGGCCAGGCCCACATCAAGGCGAGTTTCAACAACACGATCATCTCGATCAGCGACCAGACCGGTGCAACCGTTGCCTGGACGTCCGGCGGCTCGGTTGGATTCAAGGGGTCCCGCAAGTCCACTCCATATGCGGCGCAGGTCGCCGCGGAGGAGGCAGCTCGACGCGCCGGCGAGCACGGCATTCGCAAGCTCGACGTGATCGTCAGCGGAACCGGGTCGGGTCGTGATACCGCGGTGAGGACCCTGCAGAACATGGGCATGGAAGTCACCTGGATCCGCGACGTGACCCCCATCCCGCACAACGGCTGTCGCCCCAAGAAGAGAAGGAGGGGCTGAGCCGTGGCTCGCTACACCGGCCCCCGTCACAAGGCATGCCGCCGCGCACGGACCCCGCTCTGTCAGTCGAAGCGGTGCCCGGTCGATCGCCGCCCTTATCCCCCCGGCCAGCACGGCCGCGGCCGCATCCGGGAGAGCGACTATCTGGTTCAGCTTCGCGAGAAGCAGAAGCTGCGCATGATGTATGGAGTCCTCGAGCGGCAGTTCCGCCGCTACTACCAGGAGGCAGCTCGTCGACCCGGCATCACGGGCGACAACCTGCTCCAGCTCCTGGAACAGAGATTGGACAACGTCGTATGGCGTGCCGGTCTCGCCGCCACCCGGCCCCAGGCCCGCCAGCTCGTCAACCACGGGCACTTCCAGGTCAATGGGAGGAAAGTGGACATCCCTTCCTATCAAGTTCGCCCCGGTGACGTCGTCACCCTTAAAGACAAGAGCAGAGACGCAATCGTCATCCAGCATGCCGTGGACACACAGGGACGCGAGGCTCCGGCCTGGCTCCATGTCGACCTCGGTGAGCGGAAGGTGGACGTGACCGATCACCCCCGAAGGGACCAGATCGACACAGCCATCAACGAGCAATTGATCGTCGAGCTCTACTCGAAGTGAGGTAATGCCTTGTTGATTGTTCAGCGCCCCCAGATCGAAGAGGAAACGATCACTGATGTCCGGTCGAGGATCGTCGTCGAGCCTCTCGAGCCTGGATTCGGATACACCCTTGGCAACACCTTGCGTCGAACCCTCTTGTCGCGCATTCCCGGTGCTGCCGTCACCACGATCCAGATCGAAGGAGTCGAGCATGAGTTCTCGACCATCCCCGGTGTGGTCGAGGACGTGGTCGACATCATCCTCAACATCAAGCGGATCGTCGTCCGTCTCGAGGACACCGACACCCAGACCCTCTATCTCTCGGCCAAGGGCGCCGGGGACGTCACGGCCGGGGACATGAAGCTCCCCGCCGGTGTCGAGATCGTCAACCCCGATATGCACATCGCCACCCTCAGTGCCAGCGGCCGGCTCGAGATGGAGATGACCGTCGCTCCGGGTGTGGGTTACCGCACCGCCGACGGCAACAAGGGCTCTAGCTCGGTGATCGGGGTGATCCCGGTCGATTCCATCTTCTCTCCGGTGCGCAAGGTGTCCTACAAGGTCGAGAACACTCAGGTCGGTCAGATGACCAACTTCGATCGCCTCGTGCTCGACGTCGAGACCAACGGCGCCATCGAGCCCGGCGAGGCCATATCTTCGGCGGGCAAGACGCTTCGTGAGCTGATGGGCCTCTTCGCCGACATGGGCGAGGGTCAGGGTCTGGAGTTGGGTGAGGTAACTCCCGAATTCTCAGGGTCCCCGGACCTGGAGCTTCCGATCGAGGCGCTCGATCTCTCGGAGCGTCCCCGCAACTGCCTGCGCCGTGCCCAGATCAAGACCGTAGGGGAGTTGGTGGAGCGGACTTCGGACGACCTCCTCAACATCACCAACTTCGGTCAGAAGAGCCTCGAAGAGGTGACGGCCAAACTCGACGAGCTCGGACTCAGCTTGGCGGACGCCGGCGGCAACCACTGATGCCACGCCCCCGCAAAGGGCCTCGCTTCGGTGGCTCGCCGTCGCACGATCGAAAGATCATGGCCAATTTGGCCATCGAGCTCTTTCTGCATGAGAAGGTGACGACCACGCTGCCTCGCGCTCAGGCCGTGAGGCCCTTGGCCGAGAAGCTGATCACCAAGGCCCGCAAGGGTGACCTTCACGCCAAGCGGACCGTGATGCGGACCATCCCCAACCGGGAAGCCGTGGTCAAGCTCTTCGACGACGTCGCCCCGCGATACGCCGATCGCCAGGGCGGCTACACCCGCATCACCAAACTCGGCCCGCGTCGTGGTGACGGCGCCGAGGAAGCAGTCATCGAACTGGTCTAGAACCGGTTACCTGAGGTATGTGGGCCCATATATGGGCCTATGCCAACAGAGAAAGAGTCTGTCCTCTTCAGGCGGCGATGCCGACGAGCAGGCCTACGACGAAGATGCCGCCTCCGCCGATGACGACCTGGATCGGTGTGATCTTGTGATGCAGGAGACGTCGAGCGATGACGGTGTCCAGCATCGTCACACCACCTACCAGCAACACCACCACACCTGCAATCAGGAGCAGATTGGACACCAGCTCGGCGAAGATCACGCACAGGGCGATGAGGGCAACTGCGGCGGCGATGCCCCAACGACCGAAGACCCAGTTGGGTAGCTTCGAGCCGAATCTCTCCTGCGCCAAGGTCAGGTAGGCGCCGAGCTTCGATTCGCCACGCACCTTGGTGGCCTTCGGTGCTTTCACCTTCGGTGTTTTCACCTCGACGGCTCTTGGAGCGACCGGCTGGGGTGAGACTGGTGCCGGCGTTGCCGGGGTCTTCGCAGCCCTCTTGGGCCGGTTGAGACGCTTGGGCTTCTGAGTCAGAGAGGCGGCCGCCTGAGTGAATGCGTCACGATCTGCAATTTCGAGCAGGAGCACCTCGCCCTCAGCCTTCACCCGGACACCTTCGGGAACGTGGGATATGTCGATGGTGTCTACCGACCAGTCGCCGATGATGTGGTCACCAGAGGCCACCTGGAGCCGCCCTTCACTTAGCTGGAAGGTCGCGGGAAGGGGACGGCTGTCGCCGGGCAAGCGAAGAGAGCCCTGAAACTGTCCCATCGGGAGGTATATCGGCCGTTTCGTGCTGGGACTTAGCGAAAAATGGCAAATCCCGATGGTTAGCCTGAACGCTGTTGAGCGAGCCCACGTACCTCGATTTCACCAGTGAGGAGTGGGCCGCGCTTCGCGCCAACACCCCGCTGACGCTCACAGAGTCGGATCTCGAGAAGATCCGGGGAATCAATGTCAATCTCGACATCGACATGGTCGAGCACAGCTTCCTCCCCCTCTCTCGTCTCCTCAACCTTCACGTCCAGGGCAGCCATCAGCTCGCGACCGTCACCGACACATTCCTCGGAGCCCCGCCCCGGCCCCGGCCATTCGTGATCGGGGTCGCCGGTTCCGTGGCGGTTGGGAAGTCGACGATCTCCCGCGTTCTCCAAGAGCTCCTGGCCAGATGGCCGCAGCACCCGCGTGTGGAGCTGGTGACCACCGACGGTTTCCTCTATCCAAACGCGGTGCTGGAGGAGAGAGGGCTGATGGACCGAAAGGGCTTCCCGGAGAGCTACGACCGCCGAGCCCTCCTCGACTTCGTCGCCCAGGCCAAGGGAGGAGCCGCCCATCTCGAGGTTCCGGTCTACTCCCATTTCGCGTACGACGTGCTCGACGGCGAGACCCGGGGGATCAGCCGGCCCGACATCCTGATTCTCGAGGGTCTCAACGTCCTTCAGGCCGGTGGTATCGGCGCCTTCGTCAGCGACTACTTCGATTTCTCGATCTTCGTGGACGCCGATCCGGAGGCTGTGCGAGGGTGGTACATCGAGAGGTTCATCACTCTTCGGGACACCGCGTTCACCCAGCCCGATGCCTATTTCCATCGCTACGCCGACCTCAGCGACGAGAAGGCGGCGGCGGTGGCCTTCGATATCTGGGCCCGAATCAACGAGGTCAACCTCTTCGAGAACATCCTCCCCACCCGGGAACGGGCGAGTCTCATCCTGAGGAAAGCGCCGGATCACTCGATCGAGAGGGTCCGTCTCCGCCGCTGACCCAAGTGCTCAGAGCACTACCCTCGCCCGACTGTGCGCAGAATGTTCTCCCGGGCGGGCCGTGCCGCCGTTCTCGACCGCAAACCCTTCACCGAGGCGTACTTCGACGGAGATTCAGCCGCCGATGCCGCCATCCTCGTGGCACTCGTGGCCGCGGTCACCTATGTGGGCACGCTGTTGCTCAGAGGGGCGATCGAAATCTTTTCCCTTCCAGGCCTGTTCGAATATGTGATTTCCGGCGTGGTGTCCTGGCTGATCCTCGGGTTCGCCTCCTGGTTCGCCGCCACCCGGCTCTTCCAGTCGACGGGTCGGCCCCAGACCTTCATCGCTCTTCAGGGCCTCGCCGTCCTGCCCTTGGTCCTGGAACTGTTCGGAAGGGTCGGAGGGGGGATCGGCCTGATCTGGTATCTGGTCGTCCTCGTGGTCGGCACCAAGGAGGCGGGCAACATCGACACCAGGAATGCCGCCGTTTCGGTGCTGATCGGATTTGCCATCGCCGCCATATTTCGGACGCTCCTCGGTGTTCCCTTCGCAGTGTTCTCAGCCCTGACCGGATGACCACTCTCCGCCTCGACCTGGCCTATGACGGCTCGGGTTTCAGGGGCTATGCCTTCCAAGAGGGGTTGCGGACCATCCAGGGTGATCTCGAAGCGGCGTTGAGAACCGTCCTCGGAACCCCGGTGGAGACGTTCGTGGCGGGGCGCACCGACGCCGGGGTCCACGCCAGGGGGCAGGTGGTCTCCTTTCAATGCGACGAGACCCCCGATCTGGAGAGGCTGGCCCGCTCCCTCAACGGGATCGTCGGCCCCGAGATCGCTGTCACCGCCGCGTCTATCGCCAACGACGACTTCCACGCCCGCTTCTCGGCCAACTGGCGCCGGTACCGGTACACGATGTCGACCGGGACCGCACCCGACCCGCTCGCCCGCGGATTGGAGTGGCATGTCGGCCCCCGCCTCGATCTCGGTGCGATGGCGGCTGCGGCTTCTGAGTTCGTCGGCGAGCTCGACTTCAGCGCTTTCTGTCGCTCGGTCGAGGGGACGAGCAATATACGTCGGGTCGATGAGTCACGATGGGAGGCCGACGGTGCGCGTCTCCATTATTGGATCAGGTCGAACGCATTCTGTCACCAGATGGTGCGCTCCTTGGTAGGGCTCAGCTACGACGTGGGACGCGGTTTCACGCCTGGCGCTTCGGTGCGGGAAATCGTCGACGCCGGCGACCGAAGTCGAGTGGCGACTGTGGCTCCACCGCACGGGCTCATCCTGTGGGAGGTGGGTTACTGAGACCTGTTGGTTTGCCCGGATAGGGGGGAGGACGCCCTACTCCCCCCTATCCATTCAGGGAACCCGGAATTGAGGCCGACCCCTGAAGAACCGCTCCCCGATCGATGCCAGTCCCCTGACCATGGCGTCGAGCGGAGAAGCCGAAGGTGCGTTCTTTACCTGAGGGCTGGGTGGCCGCCGACGGGTGCGGCCTTTTGAAAACGCCTTGCTCAGATTTGTTCGCGGCTGGTGCATTTGATGAATCCTCCGTATGGCGTGGATCACAGACGTCCACGTCGTAGATGTCATCGTGCCTGGTGCGGGGCCAACCAAACATGGGGGACAGCCCCCTGGGGGAGGTCCCCCAGGTCGAGCAGAGTCAGGCTCGGTAAGGCTCGAGCGCGTGCGAGATCCGAGAGGCGTGGTCGGCGTCCCTGGTCTCGACCGAGATCGCGATCTCCACCCAGCCGAAACGGAGCCCGAAGCCCTCCCGATGATGCTCGACCAGCAGCACGTTGCCGCCCTCACCGGCAATGGTCTGAAGCACCGTGGCGAGGTTGCCCGGTTGATCGGGTACCCGGACCGTGTACTCGGCGAATCGCCCCGATGCCTCGAGACCGTGCCGAACGGCCTTGCCCAGGAACATCAAGTCGATGTTGCCCCCGGAGAGAACGATGCAGATCGGGTCGGGTGCGTCGTCGGGGATCAGCTTCTCCATCAGGGCGGCCACGCCGACCGCGCCTGCTGCCTCGACGACGATCTTGGACCGGTCGAGGACATAGGCCAGCGCGGCAGTGGTCTGGGCGTCGTTGACCACGAGGATGTGGTCGACGTGCTCGCCGGTGATCTCCCACACCAGATCGGAAGGGACCGACACGGCGATGCCATCGGCGACAGTGGGGAGGCCACGGGGGAAGTCTCTCACCAGCACGCCTCGGCGTCTGCTCTCGGCGTAGACCGCGGCTGGCTCGATCTCAACTCCGATGACCATCACCGAAGGGCGAAGTGTTTTGACAGCCAGGGCAGTCCCTGCAAGTAGGCCCCCGCCACCGGTCGGGATGACGACCGTGCCGGTCTCGGGCAGCTGTTCCAGTATCTCGAGCCCGAGGGTGCCCTGCCCTGCGACGACGAGCGGATCGTCGTAGGGATGGACGAAGTGGGCACCGGTCTGCCTGGCGTGCTCTACAGCAGCCTCGACCGCATCGGCCAGCGAGAACCCGACCAGCCTCACGTCTGCCCCGTATTCCTCGGTGGCTTTGACTTTCGGGATCGGCGCTGTCTCCGGCATGAAGATGGTGCAGGGTGAACCTGTGAAGGCGGAGGCAAGGGCGACGCCCTGAGCATGATTGCCTGCGGAGCCCGCGACCACCGGCTTGCCATCGAGTCTGGTCAAGACATTCAGGGCTCCACGGATCTTGAACGAACCGGCCCGCTGCATGCATTCGGCCTTGAGATAGACGTCGCGTCCGGTGAGGCGGCTGAAGGATTGGGACCAAACGAGGGGGGTCTCGGTGACATTCCCCTCGAAGCGGGCCCGCGCCTCCTCGATGTCGGTGAGGGTGATCATCGCGATTGGCCTAGCAGTGACAGTCGGCGTAGCATATGCGTGCTCCCTGATCGGGAGCCGTTTCCCCAAACGCTCCCCGGTATCTTCAACCTGCCGAGGATTACTCATGACCATGAACAAGACCTATTCGCCCAAACCGGGCGATATCGAGCGGACCTGGCTGGTGGTGGATGCCACCGACCTGCCATTGGGCCGTCTCGCGTCCGAGATCGCCACGGTGCTGCGCGGCAAGCACAAGCCCACTTATGCGCCGCACGTCGATGGCGGCGATTTCGTCATCGTGGTGAACGCCGAGAAGGTGGCCGTCACTTCGGACAAGAGCCAGACCAAGATCTATTACCGGCACTCCGGCTATCCGGGAGGCATCAAGGCAGAGACCTTCGACCGCCTCCGTGAGCGCCGCCCCGAGGCAATAATCGAGCGCGCCGTTCGAGGAATGCTTCCCAAGACCAAGCTGGGTAGCCAGATGGCCCGCAAGCTGAAGGTCTACGCCGGGCCCGATCACCCCCACTCCGCCCAGAAGCCCGAGATTCTGGAGTTGAAGATTCGAAAGGTGGAACTCTGATGGTCAAGCCACTCGTCCAGGCCACAGGTCGTCGCAAGGCGTCCGTGGCCAGGGTTCGTCTCGTCGACGGCTCGGGCCAGGTGACCCTCAACGGCCGGCCTCTCGAGGACTATTTCCCGACCATGGCCACCCGGCTGAGAGTGATGGAGCCTCTGCAGATAACGCAGACTCAGGGACGCTACGACGTACATGCCACGCTCGAGGGTGGTGGGCTCACGGGCCAGGCTGATGCGCTTCGCCTCGGTATTTCCCGGGCCCTGATCGAACTCGACGAAGAGTTGCGGCCCGTTCTCAAGAAGGCCGGGTTGCTCACTCGTGACGCCCGGGTTGTCGAGCGCAAGAAGTACGGGTTGCGCAAGGCTCGTCGGGCGCCTCAGTACACGAAGCGCTGAAGTTGGCCGACCTCCGTCGTCTCCTCGACGAGGGCAAACCCATTTTCGGCACCGACGGCGTGCGCGGGGTGGCCGGGTCTGAGCTCTCCGCCGAACTGGCTCTTCTCATCGGGCGCGCCGCCGGCTCCTATCTCCGCGGCGGCCCCGTGTTGGTAGGTCGCGACACCCGTCGTTCCGGCGAGATGCTCTCATCCGCACTCCAGGCAGGGTTCCATTCGATGGGTATCGACACGGTTGACGTCGGCATCCTGCCCAGCGGGGGGATCAGCTATCTCACCGCAACCTCGGGTGCAACGATGGGAGCAATCGTCTCCGCCTCTCACAACCCGGCGGAGGACAATGGGATCAAGCTCCTCGCGGCCCGCGGCACCAAGTTGCCCGACGATGTCGAGCGGGAACTGGAGGACAGGCTGCGATCGCCCGAGGCCAGGTCCAAGGTCGGCCCCGATATCGGGACACGCTTCGTGGACAGCGATGCCCTGGAGCGGTACGTCGATCACCTCGCTTCGGTCTCCAAGTACAACCTGAGCAGTGTCGAGATTGCCCTCGACTGCGCCAACGGGGCGGCCTTCAAGGCGGCGCCGATGCTGTTCACCAGACTCAAGGCAGATCTCCATGTCTTGGCCGATGCTCCCGACGGGACCAACATCAACGACGGCTGCGGCGCCACCCACCCCGAGATGCTGGCCCGGGAAGCCCGGGGGCGGATCGGCTTGTCGTTCGACGGGGATGCCGACCGGCTCATCGCCATCGATGAGGACGGACGCGTGGCCAACGGCGACGTGATCCTCGCCATCGTCGCCCGACACATGAAGACCCAGGGTTCGTTGAGGAAGAATCTGGTGGTGGCGACAGTCATGTCCAATCTCGGGTTCCGCAAGTCGATGGCTGATGCGGACATAGATCTGGTGGAGACCAAGGTCGGTGATCGCTACGTCATGGAGGCCATGCTCGAGCACAAGGCGATCCTGGGGGGAGAGCAGTCGGGCCACATCATCTTCCTCGACAAAGGCCACACCGGGGACGGTCTACTCACAGGAGTACGCCTCCTCGATGTTGTTGCCGGGACGGGCAAGGAGCTGCGTCAGCTTCGAGCGGAAGCCATCACCGAGTATCCGCAGATCCTCCAGAACGTTCGTGTTGGCCGTGGCGCCAGTCTCGACGACGCCGGCGCGCTCTGGGAAGAGGTGCGTGCAGTTGAAACCGAGTTGGGGGAGGAGGGACGGGTGCTGGTACGTGCCTCGGGCACCGAGCCCCTGATCAGGGTGATGGTGGAGGCCCCTAGCGAAGAGGCGGCGAGACGCTACGCTGATCGTTTGTCGAGCGTCACTCAGACCTCGATGGGGAAGGAGGGATAGCCAACCGAAACAGAATGCGTGCGCGAGACGAAACAGCGCCAGACCTCATTTCATCATGAGGTGACGAGGAGGAAGGTCATCGAAATCTTCGGCGGATGCCTTCCCGGCCAGCTCAGGTCGTAAGGAGTGGGAGCAAAACCCGGAAGCGATTCCGGAACAGAGGCCCACCCGTGAGTGCCGATTGATCGGCCCCCCGCACGCATCGAAATCCAAGTTGGGTTACGCAGACCCGCATGTGGGACCTGCTCAACCCGATCACACCAGGAGTAAGGGAACTGATATGTGCGGAATCGTTGGATACGTCGGGCCGAAGCCGGTGATCGACGTCTTGATGCCGGGT
>JALDXP010000087.1:0-10257 GCA_032154885.1 Actinomycetota bacterium | reverse complement strand
ATCACCGAGGAGATCCAAAGCGACGACTCGTTGGCGGTGACGATCTTCGAGACACGGGATGAATTGCTCGACGCCGTTGAGAGGGGCACTGTCCAGGCGGGCCTGTTCATCCCGGCCGGAGCCAGTGGTCGAGCCGAAGCCGGCGAACAGGTCGAATTGGGATTCGTGGCGAGACCCGATGGTGCCGGCCCCCAATTGCAGTCAGTCGTCAGCGCCGGCGTCGCCGGGGTGATGACACCGGTGGGGGCGGCCCAGTTCGGGAGCGAGAAGTCGGGAGCAAGCTTTGAAGAGGCTCTCCAGGTGGCACGGTCACAAACCGATGCGGCCCCCGGGCTCGATGTCGAGACCACCGCGGTCGGTGAGGCGCTTTTCCCGACGACGCTGGGCCGGTTCGACCTGGGTGCGGCACAGCAGCTCGTCCTATTCACCTTTCTGACCGCCCTAGCCGGGTCGGCTGCCCTGATACTCAGCAGGAAGCTGGGCATCTCCCGCCGCATGCTCTCCACTCCAACCTCCACGGGGACCATCGTGGGCGGAGAGGGCGCCGGGCGCTGGGCGGTGGCGATGGTCCAGGGGCTCTACATCGTGATCGTGACTTACCTGCTGTTCCGGGTCGATTGGGGTGACCCATGGGGTGCCCTTCTCATCCTGGTCGCCTTCTCGGCGGTTGGGGCCGGAGCGGGGATGCTGATGGGGGCTACCTTCAAGAACGACCAGCAGGCCGGTGGGATCGGCGTGGTGCTCAGCCTCGGGCTGGCCGCCCTCGGCGGGTGCATGCTCCCGATCGAGCTGTTCTCCCCGGCAATGACCCGGGTTGCGCATCTCACGCCGCACGCATGGGCGCTCGACGGGTTCGCCGAGCTCGTGCGCCGGGATGGGACCGTGGCCGACATCCTTCCCGAACTCGGCGTCCTCGCGGTCTACGCGACCGTTCTTCTCCTGCTTGCCGGTTGGCGGCTTCGGGCGGTGCTGACCCGGCCCTGATGTTTGAATGAGCCTCGGTGGCTGATCAGAACATCAATCCTGTCGGTTGTCTCGGGCGGGTCCTCACCATCCTCGGAACACTCTGGCTCGGCTTCGTCGTGTTGGCAGGACTTGGAGTGCTTTCCGACGTTGGGGTCAGCGAGGGTTTCTTCGCCGGTGCTTTTGGAAGCGCCATTCCTGGTGTCCTGCTCCTGTGGGCCGGTCGCGTCCTGCGCCGCCGGGCCCGCACGATGGTGACGCAAATCGAGCCGGTCACGCCGGCACCGGTGCCCGGCCCAACCGAGAAGCGGGTGCCAACCATCCGCATCGAATCGTTACAGACGGAAACGCCACCGGCGCCAAGCCAGCCACCGGCGCCAAGCCAGCCACCGCCCACGATCATCAAGCCAGCGGCGAAGCCCGTCCAGTCTTCGACGGAGACCTCTGCCGTGGAGCCCGTCGACCTCCCCCCACCACTGGTACCTCCCGAGCCGAAGACATCGCGCCAGTTGATCGACGAGGCGCGCAAGAAATGGGGCAGGCCGCGTACCTGAGGTACGTGGCGCCAAATGTGTCGCTAGACCAACAAAGAAAACCAGACGCTTGGTTCTTTGTCGTCGAAACGACATATATGTCGCTACCTACCTCAGGTAAGCGGTTCGCTACAACCCTGCGGCGGCGAGGGTTCGGGCGCTGCGGACTTCGGCGGCGAATGCGGCGCGACGGGCCGCGACACCGTCGGCATCATCGATGAGGCCCCTGTTGGCTGCGAGAGCGAGCGCCGACTTGAAGAGGACCTGGCTGGCGCTCTCACCCGAGATGAGCCGCTCCTCGATCCGGTACATGCGCGCCCGGGCGAGACACGCCTTGAGGAAGGACTTCTCGTCGTATCGGCCTTTGAGGTTCTCTAGCTCGTCACCTACCACTTGATAGGCGTCGAGGATCGGCAGCACCGCCCAGTAGGCCAGAGGCGCCCCGAGCTTGGCCTGTACCTCGGCCGACCCGGTCGTGGTCAGAACATGCTCCCAACCAGGGACGTCGATGACGATGTCGGTCTCGACGTCGGCGAGGAACTGGTCCTTTTCCGGGAAGAAGAACTCGAACTTGAGCAGATCGCGGTAGGCGAGAAGGGCGTCCCTCACCTGCTCCGGGCGCTCCTCGCCGGTCTCGGCCACCGAACCGATCGCCATCTCGGCCAAAGCGCGATTGACGAAGAAATGCACGATCATGTTGCGGTAGTACGAGATTCGAATCATCTGGTCCTCGTCGAGCCAAAAGACCCGCCGCCCGAGGGCCTCGTGACTGCTCACGTTGTCGTGCTCGGCGAGCCAGTCGAGGATGGTGGCCACCCGCGAGGGGTCGCGCAGATCTGAGTCTTCGGTGGTCGGAAGGTCGCGGGCCCGGGCGAACTCCACGAGGCGGGCGGCCCCCTCGGCCAATTGGTCCGACGACCGGGCGGTTCCCCTTGCAGCGAGCAGGGCGACGCTGACAAGGGCGGTTGGGGTGATCGGGGTGACGTGTGCAATCCGATACATCACCTCGAAGGCCAGCTTCTGCAGCCCGATGGACGTCTCTTCGCCGAGGTCCGTAGGTCCGACCATGCTCCGCGCCGAAACTGGCTCCCCAAACCGGATATGGATGTCACCGTATCGCCGGCGGAGCGATCGCACCGCCTTCAGCATCCAGCCAAGGGATTCCTTCTCCTTGTCCTTGCCCTGCGCCTCACGGGCGTAGTCGGGTACGTCCTGTATCTGGTCGTAGGCGATCGACACGGGGACCAATTGGAGGTCCTCCGCCTTGCCCCGGTGCATGGAATCCGTCACGTAGCTCAGAAGCCCGAGACGTGGAGGCATGAGCTTCCCCGAGCGCGACCGCCCTCCCTCCATGTACCACTCGAGGGGAAACCGCTTCTCGACCAGATAATCCAGATACGAGCGCAGGACCATCTTGTAGAGATGGTTGTCCTTGAAGGAGCGGCGGATGAAGAACACCCCCGTTCTTCGAACGAGTGGACCGACCGGGAAGAAGTTCAAGTTGATGCCACCTGCTGTGTGGTTGGGTGGGAAATCGTTCTCCCAGAGCATGAACTGGAGGCTCAGACGGTCGAGATTCGATCGGTGGGCGGGAAGGAAGATGATCGGGTCTCCATCGCCCAGAGCAGCGAGGCGCCTGACGTCGTCCTCCGAGTACTTGATGTCGCCGTAACCCTGGCTGTACAGCTTGTGGATGCCGTTGGCGATCAGATCGATCACATACGGCGAGTGGGTGGCGGCGATCTCGCGTAGATATCGCTCCGCCTTCTCGCGTGCCAGGGCGGGGGCCATCTCGGTCTCGGCGGCGACGGCGTCCACTGCCTCGAGGAACTCCCGGCGGGAGAGGATGGCCTCGGGCACGAACCGGGGGATCTTGTAACGGTTGCCCACCAGCCTCCGCTCGGCCCGGTCGAGAATGAGCCACGCCCTCCTGGTCACGTAGTTGGACAGCGGGTCCACCTGGCCGGAGGCTTGATAGTCATTGGCGAGGTCCGAGGCATGAGCACCCGCAGCGGCGGTGAATCGAATCCGCCCCGGCCTGGCCATTCTGATCCATCTCGCCCGTGGCCCTCTCGGGTCCCTGGCGTCCCCTGGTCGCAGCATGTCCCACCAGCTGACTGCCCTCCGACCTTTCTTGATCGGTGCCAGCCAGAGGACTCGAAGCGGAATCAGAAAGGGGTCGTCTGCAGCGGCCAACGTGTCGGTCAGGGCTTCGATGTCACCACCCTTGCCCCGGCGCGACGACGTGATCCTGACCGTCTCGACCTCGCGCCCGATCTCCTCCCCGGCCCATCGGGTCAGCAGCGACGCCTCGTAATCGGAGGCGGCGTCGAGCAGGTAGACGATCCGCGAGTCGGCCGGCCCGGTCAGCAATTCTGGGGGTTCGGCCGACTTCTTAGCCACGGCAACACTCTATTGGGCTGCCACAATCGCCACCCGTGCGGATCGTGGTGCAACGCGTGACGCGAGCCTTCGTCGAGGTAGATGGTCTCGTTGTGGGCTCGATCGATTCCGGGCTCCTCCTCCTCGTCGGCATCGAGCCCTCGGACACGGTGGAGGACATCGCTCGAGCGGTGGACAAGGTTGGCCATCTCAGAGTCTTCCCTGATGAGGCTGGGCATATGAACCGCTCGCTCCTCGAAACCGATGGCTCGGCACTCGTCGTGAGCCAGTTCACACTTCTTGGCGACCTCCGTAAGGGACGACGACCCTCATTCGTCGGGGCCGCCCCTCCACAACAGGCGGAGACGATGGTCGATCGTTTCGTGGATGGACTGCGCGGCTCGGGCATCCACGTCGAGACCGGTGTGTTCGGGGCGTCGATGAATGTCGAGCTGGTGAACTCCGGCCCGGTGACGATCTTGTTGGAGATCAGGGACGGACGGGTGACCTGAGACGGTTGCGGGCATCCGACCAATGCCGTGGGCCGATGATCAGACCGACGCCAATCACCAACAAGACGAGCAGCACAGGGTCGACGAGACCCCACGGATTGTCGAGCCCGGTGCTGTCCCAGGCGAAGGCGCCGACGAGGGCAGCCCCCAGGGTCACGAGGGTCCCGATCCCCGTGGACCTCGTCAGGAGACAAGCGAGGACAAGTGTCAGCACCACGAAGGGGAAGGCGGCGGGCCAGAGGCCGAGGATCACACCACCGCTGATGCCGAGGCCCTTCCCCCCTTTGAAGCGGTGCCACACGTTGTAGACGTTCCCGGCCACCGCGCCCAATCCCGCGGCGAGGCCCGCGGCTTCGCCGCCAATGGTCGCGGCTTCGCCGCCAATGGCCAGGCCGACCACCACAGCCGTCAGGCCTTTGGCGACCTCGATGATCAGAATCAAGATGGCGAGTGTGTGCCCGCCGAGCCGCCGGGCGTTGTTCGCACCGGGGTTGCCCGACCCGTCCCGCAGGAGGTCGACCCCCCAGAGCCGCCCCAGCCAGACGGCGGTGGGCACCGAACCAATGGCATACCCGGCCAGGGCTGCCGTGAGGATGGTCAATCGCCGACCTCGCTCTTGCCCTCCGCGCAGAAGCGGAGGAAGTCACAGCTGTGACACCAGGCCCCAGGCACGGCGTCGAAACGCTCGTCCTCGATGGCAGAGGTCAGCACTTCGAGGTTCCTGGCAGCATCGCGCCGCCACCCCTCATCGGCATGCTCCGTGTGGACATCGAGCCCGCCTCCGAGATAGGCGAAACTGACGTCGATCTCGTGCGGCTTGTCCACGCCGAGATCCACCTCGGCGGCGGCGACCGCGTAAGCCTGAAGCTGCACGAGGCGACCGGGCTCATCACGCCTTTTGCCGCTCTTGAAATCGACGATCTCCCAGTTCCCCTCGCTCTCGTAAACCGCGTCGATGCGGCCCTTGATCTCGTATCCGCTCTTTGTGGTCAGGCTGAAGGGCGCCTCCACCAACAACGCATCCTCGGTCTCGTAGCGGGACCCTAGAAAAGCCTTGAAACCGCCCTCGCCGGTCGATTCGTCCATGGCGTCGTAGAGCCCGGGCTCGAGATCTTCGAAGGGGACCTGGCCCCTTTGATGAAGCTCGATCCGACGATGCAACGCCGTGCCGGCGATGGCGGCCGTGTTGCGACGACGAGGCAAGGGGTCGATCTCGGACCAGAAGAAGCGTTTGGGGCACTGGGCATAGGTGACGAGCCCTGTCACCGAGACGACCCGTGTTTTCTCCGGCTCGGCAACGATTTCGCCGAGGGCGTCGAGGTCGAACAGGGTCTGACGCATCTCCTCGACCTTCTGCTGGTATGCCTCGGCGACCCCCATGGCCCCGGCCATCTGGAGAAGGGCATCCTCGTCCGCAACCGCGGCTCGCAATGCGCCGTCCCAGCCTTCGTCGAACAACGGGTCCGGCGTGGCGCCCGCCGCCGCGAATCGGAGGAGCGCCGGTCGCTCCGGCTCGTCGACATGACCCTCCTTCCGCGTAACAGGGTGCTGTTCGACGAGATCAAAGAGCTCAGAAGGCTTCTTGGCATTGATGGTGGGCTCGGGAAGCCCGTACCAGTAGGAACCGGTCATGATCAGCATCGACCGGGCCCGGGTTGCCGCCACGTAGGCCACCCTCCATTCCTGTAGCGCGCTCTGATCGCGGAAGTAATCCATTCGCTCTTTTTCGTCGGCAGGCATATCGGCCAGTGCGTCGTCGATGCGATGCTCCGGGGGAAGGAACTGGGCGAACCGGACCGGGTCGGGGAACGTCCCGGTTTTCACCGGGAAGCTCTTGTCGGTGACGGCCGGGATTGCGACCACATCCCACTCCAGGCCTTTTGCCCGGTGCACAGTGACCAGTGTGACCGCCTCCTCCCCCGAGAGATGCGCGGAGTCGAGCTCCTCGGCCGGCTCGTCCTCCATCGCCTCCAGGTAATCGAGAAAGGCAGAGAGGGAAGGACGTCCCTTGAGTGGGCTCCAGTCCTCGGCCAGGTCGAGGAGGCGATATAGGTTGAGCCGGGCCGTCGTCCTCTGATTGGTGGGGAGTGATTCGACGTCCTGCCAGGCGCGGGTCCGGTCGAGGACGAGCCGGCATACCTCGACCAGGCTGGCGCCTTGGCTCTCGGCCAACACGTCTCGGTAGATTTCCAGGAAGTGCTCGTAGGCGGTGCGCGCCCCGGGACGAAGGCCCTCGATCCTGTCGAGCTGTTCGATCGCCTCGAGGAGTGTCACGCCTGGCACCGCATCGCGATCTTCGTCCTCCCGCCGGATGCTGCCCAGCCAGTTCGACAGGGGGGCGATGTCGGCGTAGCCGAGGCGATATCGGCTTCCAAACAGGATCTGGACCAGTGAGGGTGAGTGCCCGGGTCGGTCGAGCACAGTGAGCCACGCTCGGAGGTCGGCCACCTCGGGCACCGAGAGCAGTCCACCGAGGTTGGCCACCTCGACCGGTATGTCATGCCGCGCGAAGGAGTCGACGACCACGGAGAAGTCCCGGTTCTTCCTGAACAGAACGGCCATCTCAGACCAGGGCGTCCCCGCCTGGTGCAACGCATCGAATCGGCGAGCGATCCAATCGGCTTCTGCGACGGCGTCTTCTGCCCAGTAGGTCACCACCTCGCCCGTCGAGTCGGGATCGTGGGAGACCAGATCTTCTGCTGTCGGGTTGGCACGCCGTCTGATCTCGTTGGCAACCTCGAGGATCTCCGGAGCCGAACGGCGGTTGAGGGTGAGGGTGCCGTGCTTGGCGGGCCCTCCATCTGGTGCCGGGAAGTGGGTGGGGAAGAGCTCGAAGTTCTCGGCTGATGCCCCTCGCCATTCGTAGATCGTCTGGTCCTCGTCACCCACCGCGATGACCGGGACCCCCGCATGCCGATCGGAGGGGCCGAACACGGTGGTGAGTAACACTCGCTGAGCGGGGTTGGTGTCCTGGTACTCGTCCAGGATCACGACCTGGTATCGACCCCGGATCTCTTCCACCAGTTCGGGGTGATCGGTGAGGAGACGGGTGGACAATGTGACCAGATCGGAGTAGTCGACAACTCTGAGCCGACGTTTGTCTGCGTCATAGCGTTGCAGTGTTTTCAGCATCTCGGCCCGCATCGCCCACACCTCGTCGGCCGGGTCGGCGTGGGCCATCAAATCGTCGGGGCTGACGAGGTGGTCGCCCATTCGGTCGCCCAGAGTCCGGATCTTGTCCAACCCGTGTGCGTTGGTGATGTCGAGATGGTCATATGTCGTGTGGTGGTAGGTCTCGGAGAGGATCTGCCGGGAGAAGGTCGGGGTGATCACCCTGACCCTGGTGTCGACCCCGGCCAGGGCGCCGAACTCCGCCAGGATCTGTGCGGCGAAGCCGTGATAGGTGTGGACTTCGGCCTGACGGCCTTCCTCTACGGCGGAACCGAGGAATGCCTTGACCTTGTCGGCCAGCTCGGATGCCGCCTTGTTGGTGAAGGTGATTCCAAGGATCCGTTCCGGGTCGACACCGTGGTTCTCCACGAGGTTGGCGATGACGAGGGCAACGGTCGTCGTTTTGCCGGTGCCGGCCCCGGCCCGTATCCGGATCGTGTCGAGGCCCATGTCGAGGACCGCCTTCTGCTCCGGCGAGGGCTGGAACGAGCTCATGGCAGGTATGCGCCCTTCCCCTCTGCCCAGGCCGGGCAGGACAACTGAAAAGCGCATTTGCTGCATCGGCTGTTGACCTTCGGCTCCCATCGCTCAGCCAGGATCGCCTCGGTCACTTCCTCCATCGTCTCCATGACCTCGGGCAGGAGGTCCATGTCGAACGATCTCCTGGTCACGGATACGGCCTCCTTGCGAGGGAACCACATCTCGGCTGCGACGACCGGTTCCCCGGTTTCCCTGGTAACAGCGGAGGCGTAGAAGCCGAGTTGTACCGACCCTTTCGCGTCAGAGACGCTGGGAGGGCTCTTCGAGGTCTTGTAGTCGACCACCCGGAGCCCGTCGGGGCCTCTCTCCAGCCTGTCGATGTAGCCGACCCATGGCACCCCGCCGACCTCGGTCTCGACCTTCTTCTCCACTTCGAGCGGCACCCCGTCGCTGGGCCATTTCTCGTAGAGCCGGAGAACGGCTTCCCGGGCGTGGCGTAGCCACGCTTGGTCGAGTTGAGGGGTGCCGAAGTCCGCCCCAGCCCACACGCTCTCCAGATGCCTCATGGCGTCGGCGACATCGGCATGGGTCTTTTCCGAGCCGATGACCTCTTTCTCGGCGGCCTCCAAGGCGGCGTGGACGAGGGTCCCCAGCTCGGCATACGGGGAGAACGTGTCGCTGAGGCGGAGACGACGCTCCAGGGCATATTGCCGAGGACAGGTGATATAAGCGCCGGCCTGGCTGGGGGAAAGCCGAAGACCTTCCTCCAAGATCGGCGTCTCCGGCCCGGGGGCTGGGACGCCGGCAAACGCCATCGGATTCCACCAGGGAGAAGGTGGCCGGGCCAGTAGCTGTGCGGCGGCGAGACGATCGAAGGCGGTGGCGCCAGGGTCGAGCAGAGTCCGTCTCAGGGAGACTTCGGCCTCGCTCAGCGAGATCGGTGCGCCGTCGAGCTCCTCGGGCAGACCGGGGCCTACTCCGAGCTCGGCGGCCGCCATGAGGAAGCGAGATGGGCGATGCTCACCCTGGTCTACGCCAGCCGAAGTGGCGGTCCAGACCACCTTGGATCTGGCCCGGGTCATGGCGGTATAGGCGAGACGCATCTCCTCCTGGATCTGGAACAGATGCTGAGCCTCGGGGTTGGTGATCCGTTCCGGGGAGAGCAACTCGGGCCTCAACATCCTCCGCCCTCGTCGAAGGTCGGGGAAGACCCCCTCGACGGCGTTGGCGATATAGACGACTTCGAATTCGAGGCCTTTGGCCTGGTGCAGAGTGGTGAGCGTGACCTGCTGCTCGATGGACCGGTAGGGGAGAAGCGGTGTCGACTCGATGCCGTCCTCCTCCGTCAGGCTGAACACGGCGTCCAAGGTCACCGTGGCGTCCCGTTCCGCCTGGCGCTCCAACACCTGGGAGAACGATGTGAAGGCGAGACGCCATTCCTTCCGCTCCGGGTCGAGCACCACCCGTTCCAATTCGTCGATGCTCGTCCAGAGTTTCCAGAAGCCGTCGATCGCGGGCAGCTCGACAGCCCAATCGGGCTGGTCGAGCAGAGCGGCCAGCCGGGCATGCTCGGGAAGCTCGCGGGCGAGGACGGCGGGCCAGGGATCCCAGGTGCGGAGACGGGAACGCAGGATCTCGCGCTCTTTTCCCAGCCCTAGCCCGATCAGCGGTCCCAACAAGAGCCTTCTCACCGCCCTGTCGGCGTCGACCGCTTCTCCCGGTGTGACCAGGGGGGTTGCCCCGCCGCTCTTGGCCACGGTCACCAGATCCTGGATCATCCGCACCGCAGGGTTCTCCGTGAGACGAGCCTCTGGGGAGTCGTGAGGAACGTTTCTTCGGTCCAGCGCCCGGCTCAGCTCGTTGAGCATCTCCCGCTTCGATCGGACCAGCACTGCGATGGCGGAAGGCTTTCGCCCTTCGACCCGGATTTGGTGCTCGATGTCCCGGGCGATCCAATCCGCCTCGGCGGTTTCCTGATCGAACACGTACGTTTCGACCCGTCCGGTGTGAGCAGCCGGGGCCACCGGTCCGGCCGCTCCGGGAAGTTCGCCGGCCGAGACGATGCGAAGTGCCGATTCGAGGATCTGTGCGGGGACCCTCAGGCTCCGGCCGAGAACGATGCGCCTGGCGTCGGGGTGCTGTTCGGTGAACGCAGCGATGTTCCTCACCTCTGCACCCCGGAACGAGTAGATCGACTGGTAGGGGTCACCGGCCGC
>JALDXP010000086.1:0-10289 GCA_032154885.1 Actinomycetota bacterium | reverse complement strand
GCATCTCCTTTCGCACGGCCACCTGGTGTGGCCTGTCCACCTAGAGACGAACGGGGCTGACGCTTTTCGACACCCGAGGGGCCAGCCAATTTCGTCGTAGTGGCCGGGCGATAACTACCGTCCCGTCGCCGATGAAATTCAGGATCGTCCCCACCAGTCGGGAATTCTTCGACGATTTCTCCTTGGCAGCGCAGAACATCGCCACTTGTGTAGACAAGCTCAACGACGTCCTCGCTGACACGGCCCATGCGGCAGAGCTCCATGTTGCCGTCAAGGAGGTCGAGCGGGCCGGCGACGAGTACACCTCGCGCATTCTCACCAGGCTCGACTCCACGTTCGTTACCCCGTTCGATCCTGAGGACATCCAGCGGTTGGCACAGGGGATCGACGACGTGGTGGACGACATCTACCACGTGTCTGAGATGGTCGTGCTCACCAATATCACCGAACTGATCCCTGAGGTTCCGGAACAGGTAGAAGTGCTCACGCAGATGGCCTCGAAGATCGTCGAGCTATTCGACCGTTTCGAGGATATGAGAGGCCTCCGTCAGATCATCGGCGAGATAGAAGGTCTGGAGAGCGAGGGAAATCGCATCTACCGAAGAGCTGTGGCTCGACTCTTCTCCGGGGAGATGGAACCGGTCGATGTCATCCGCTGGAAGGACATCGTCGAGTCGCTCGAGGCAGTGCTCGACCGAATCGAGGACATGACGAACATCGTCACGACGATCGTCGTCAAGCAGGCCTGAAGGGGGCATCGTTCGTGGAGATCGGCGCGATCATCGTCATCCTCGTCGCGCTGGCATTCGACTTCACCAACGGATTCCACGACGCGGCCAACTCGATCGCCACGGTGGTGTCGACGAGAGTGCTATCGCCTCGCTATGCGGTGATATGGGCGGCGTTTTTCAACTTCGTCGCCTTTCTGATCTTCAGCACACACGTGGCGAACACCATCGCCAAGGACGTGGTTGTGCAGGATGCCCTCACCGTGGGGGTGATCTTCGCCGGACTCCTCGGTGCGATCGCCTGGAACCTCCTGACGTTCTGGCTCGGCCTCCCCACAAGCTCGTCGCACGCCCTTGTCGGTGGCATGGCAGGAGCGGCCGTGGTACGGGGCGGTTTCGATGTCCTGATATCCGAAGGGCTGGCGACCATCGGCGCCTTCATCGTCTTGTCGCCATTGGTCGGGCTCGCCATCGGGCTCTTGTTGACCTTGATCATCCAGTGGGTGTTTCACCGCGAGAAGAACCTGCCCGGATTGAACAAGGGCTTTCGTCGCGGCCAGCTCTTCTCGGCGGCCGCGTTCAGCCTGGGACATGGCGGCAATGACGCTCAAAAGACGATGGGGATCATCCTGGCGGTCCTCATCGCCGTCGGGAGCCTCCCAGCGGATGCCGAAGTGCCGTTGTGGGTGGTCCTCTCCGCACACACCGCGATCGCGCTGGGGACCCTCTTCGGCGGATGGCGGATCGTGAAGACGATGGGGTTCAAGCTCACCAAGCTGCAGCCATCGGGCGGTGTCGCCGCCGAGAGCGCTGCCGCCGCGACACTCTTCTTTGCCTCGGCACAGGGGATCCCGGTCTCGACGACGCACACCATCACCGGGGCGATCGTCGGAGTGGGCGCTTCACGGCGTATGTCGGCGGTGCGATGGCGGGTTGCCGGCAGGGTGCTGTGGGCGTGGATCTTCACCATCCCGGGGGCGGCCATCGTTGCCGGGATATTCTCGCTGATTGTGGAAGCGCTGGCATGAACGACCGCAGGGCGTATTTCTTCCTCGCAGCGGCCCTCGCGGTTCTCGCGGTTCAAGGGCTCGTTCCCCAGTACCGCTGGCTGACCCTTTCTGTGGCGGCCCTCTACCTGGTCTTTGCGCTGGCCTTTGCCACCGCCAATCTCTCGGCCCGGCGAGCGTCCATCAAGAAACGGCAAAATCTGAACCGATAGCAGGTCGGACCGATCAAGTGGAGGTGGGGGAGTCTTGGAGACTTCGCCGTTTGCCGCCTGACCTGAGGACTCCTACTCCTAGTCCGATCAGGGCCACGGCGAGGAGAACTGCCCCGATGCGCGTGATGAGAGTCCCGGTCGAGGCCGCCTCGTCCGCCCCAACGACCATATGGAGAAAGAAGCCTCCCGACTGGAGGAGGATCCCCGTCAACAGGGTGAGGCCGAGCAACCGCTGGCGCCGGGCATCGAAATCGGTCCGGTCCATGAGCACGAAGTAGATCAGCGCCAGGGTGAGCAGTACGCCGGCATGGGCGTGCCCGGCCCGGAAGAACTGCTCTTCGAACTCAGAGAGGTCGCCTTGGCTCGTCAGCATGCCCAGCAGTGACCAGCCACCGAACTCGACCGTAACGATGGCAAAGAGCGTGAAGGCGATCATTCGCGAGTTGGGTCTCATCGGGTTACTCCTTGTTGCGATAAGTGGAGCCGATGCCGACACGCGATCTGATCGGCTTCAGACTCCGGACCGTTGCCGTGTCGCCTCGAGCCCATCGAGGATCAGATCGAGCCCAAACTCGAATTCGAACTGGTCATCGCACCAGCCCAGTGTCGAGTCGGGATCGTCATGGGCTACCTCCATCATCATTCCCGTCAGATGCGGGAACTGATCGGCCATCTCGGCCATCGCCTCCGTCAGGTCCTCGTCGCCTTCGTCGGCGTTCTCCGGCTCGAACAGCTCCTGGGTGAATCCCAATCCGCGGCTGCCAAGAGCGTGCATCGCGTGATGGGCCAGGTCGTATGAGAAGCCGCCGGCGTGCAGCACCCCGAGCAGCTCGTCGAAGTAGTGCATCGTGGTCGGGCTTATCGCGGTTCGCGTCTCGATCAGTCGGGAGGCCCAGCGGTGTCGGAGTAGGACTTCCCTGGCGGCGAGGATCCTCGAGCGCATCACTGCCTTCCAGTCCTCGGACGCCGCCCGACCATCCACCGGGCCAACCGCCCGGTTGATCTCATCCATGATCACGTCCACCACACCGTCGAGGACTGCTTCCTTGTTGGCCACGTGGTAGTAGAGCGACATCGCCTCCGCGCCCAGCTCTCGGGCCAGGTTGCGCATCGTCAGGGCGTCGATGCCCTCCCGGTCGGCCAGCTCGACCGCCGCGTTCAGGACTCGCTCCCGTGTCAACGGATCGCGGGCTCTGGATCTCGGCTCGGTCTGGGTTGCCATGGTCTCCGATTCTAATCGTACGAGGTAAGTCTGACAGGGGACTTGACAGCCTTACGTCGTACGAGGTACCTTACGCCATACGACTTACAACGTACGAGTCGCTAGGAGGTCATGATGAAGGCAATCGTGCAGGACGTATACGGCTCGGCCGACGTGCTCGAGTTGAGGGACATCGATCCGCCAGTCATCGGCGACAACGAGGTCCTCTTGCAGGTCCACGCAGCCGGTGTCGAACCTGGCGTGTGGCACATCATGACCGGACTGCCCTATCTGGTCCGGGTCATGGGCTACGGCCTGACCAAGCCCAAGTACCCGGTGCGGGGGCGGGATGTCGCCGGGCGTGTGGAAGCGGTCGGAGCCTCAGTGACCAAGTTTCAACCCGGAGACGAGGTCTTTGGGACCTGTGAGGGATCCTTCGCCGAGTACGCCGCGGCGCGGGAGGACAAGTTGGCACTGAAGCCGGGCAACCTGAGTTTCGAGGAGGCGGCCGTGATCCCCATCTCGGGGATGACCGCACTCCAGGCCCTACGTGACAAGGGCCAGGTGAAACCCGGAGACAAGGTGCTGATCATCGGTGCCGGTGGCGGCGTTGGCACGTTTGCAGTCCAACTCGCCAAGGCGTTCGGAGCCGAGGTCACCGGGGTCTGCAGCACGTCCAAAGTGGATCTGGTCGAGTCGATCGGCGCCGATCACGTCATCGATTACACACGTGAGGATTTTGCAGATCGGATGGCTCGGTATGACCTCATCATCGACAACGCCGGCAATCGATCACTTTCTCAGCTCCGGGGCGCCCTTGCCCCCAAGGGGGCCCTCGTCATCGTCGGTGGCGAGAATGGTGGGGCCTGGGTCGGTCCTGCTGATCGGATCATCCCGGTGGCCTTGCTCTCGCCGTTCGTCAAGCAGAGGCTGCTGGCGTTGATGGCGACGGAACGTCAGGAAGACCTCAGAGTCCTGGCTGAGATGGCAGAGGCCGGTAAGTTCACACCGGCTCTGGACAGGTCGTACCCGCTGGTCGAGGCACCCGACGCCGTCCGATACGTGGGTGAGGGCCACGCCAGGGGAAAGGTCGTCGTCACGATCTGATGGAAACATCGACCAGGAGCCCGCTTTGAGGGCCATCGTCCGCGAGGAGTACGGCTCACCGGATGTGCTCGAGCTCAAGGAGATCGAGAAGCCGGTGCCCGGAGATGGCGAGGTGCTGGTCGAGGTGCACGCTGCCTCCGTCAACACCGCCGACCTCGACTATCTGCGAGGGAGGCCGACGGCAGCTCGTGTCGCTTCCGGGATACGTCGACCCCGAAACGACCGCATGGGTCTCGACGTCGCCGGCAGGGTCGAGGCCGTTGGCCGAGGGGTGACGACGCTCAGGGTTGGGGATGACGTGTGGGCGGACATGTTCGATTTCGGCCAAGGCGCCTTCGCCGAGTACGTCTGCGCCCCGCAGAAGGCGTTCACACGCATGCCGTTGGGTGTGACTTTCGAGCAGGCGGCAACGGTCCCTCACTCCGGGGTCCTGGCCCTGCAGGGTCTCCTGGGCTTCGGAGAGATCAACCCGGGCGAGGAGGTCCTGATCAACGGGGCTGGTGGGTGTGTCGGGCCTTTTGCGGTGCAACTCGCCAAGTCATTCGGCGCCGAGGTGACCGGAGTCGATCACGGCGGGAAGTTCGATCTGATGCGATCCGCCGGGGCAGACCACCTCATCGACTACACCAGTGAGGATTTCACGGCGAACGGGCGGTGTTATGACCTGATCCTCGACATCGTCGACGAGCACTCGGTCCTGCACTATCGGCATTCGTTGGGCCCGGGAGGGCGTTACGTCCTCATCGCTCGCAGGCTGACCGGGTTCGCACAAGCTTTCCTGCTTGGGGCCGGGGTCTCCATGACAAGCCACAAACGACTGGGCACGTTCATGTGGCGGGCAAACAGAAGGACCGACCTCGACCTCATCAAAGCCCTCCTCGAGAATGGGAAGGTCAACCCGATCATCGACCGGCGGTTCCGGTTGTCCGAGGTCCCGGATGCTCTGCGCTATCAGGAGGACGGCCATGCCCGGGGCAAGGTGGTCATCACCCTCTAACCGCTGGTGATCGGTTGTCCTAAGGCGATACTGAGGCCGATGACTAGACCGATCCCGGCGATGACGAGGAGGGCTACCTGGGCCTTGAAGTACTCGAACCGCTCGGCCATCGCAGCGAAGAAGAGCGCGGCGGCGAAGAGCAGGGTGGTCATCGTGTAAACGTCGGAGATGGTGTTGGCGTCCTCTCCGGCTTGAAAGAGCTCGTCGGCGCGGGCTTCGAGACGGTCCGCCTCGGCGTCCTGCGAGAGCTGATATTCGGGCATGGCAAATGGGCTGGGCGGGGCATCGGGGTTGTTGAGTGGATCGAGCGCCATCCACGCGTCGAAGCCCACTCTGAACTCGTCTCTGAACCGCTCGAAATAGAAATCGGCGACGGCATGGCGTTCCAAGAGGACGGCGTCTATGTAGTTCTCGAACACGCTCAAGTCGGCCAGACGGAATTGGTTGGCTGCGGTGCGCTGCTGGGCGGCATTGGTGCGTGACCCTGAGGCCTGGGTGTAGTTGCTCGACTGGATGCCGTCCCAAAGCGATGCCTGGTATCCGCTCCACGCAGTCGAAAGCGCCGCAAAGGCGAGAATCGCCACGGTGATGATCTCCATGCGCTTCTCGCTCCACGAAACCGGTGGGGTGGCGGGTTGGTCGGGCATCACGTCGGTTGCATCAGGTCCTGTCATTTCCCTTCCTCACTCGAACAGAGCATTATTGGCCGTGGGGATGGCGGCATCAGGTCAATGTGGGGGGAAAGCCTGACATGACGCCACCAAATCTGGCGGATGAAAGACGCCAGGGGGTGCAATAGTTGGTGACGGGTGATTTGCCGATCGAAAGGATGCGAATGAGCGGCAGCGAAGAAATGATGGGTCCCATCGACTATCTCATTGTCGAGTGGCCGGCGGGGTCGCCCCCGAATGGGGAGGCTTTCCCGCATTTGGTCGATCTGGTCGACCGGGGTCTCATTCGGATTCTGGATTTCGCTTTCGTGGAGAAGGACGAAGCGGGGAATGTGGTCGGGGTCGACATCGCCGACTTCGACGGAGACGGCACGAACGACCTGTTGGTGTTTGCCGAAGCGTCGTCGGGCATGCTCGACGAGGAGGATTATGCAGAAGCAGGCGCGGCCCTCGAGCCCGGGGTTGCCGCTGCAATCCTTGTCTACGAGAACACCTGGGCGGCCCCTTTCGCCACGGCGCTCCGCAAGAGCGGCGCTCAATTGGTCGCCGCTGGACGTATTCCCGTAAACGCATTGATTGCCAAACTCGACGAGCTCGAAGCCGCCGAGGCGTGAACCCGAAAGGAACGAGAAGATGGGATTGATTCGAGGTGTGGCCCGAACCGCAGTAGTCGCCGGGACCGCCACCGCCGTGTCCAACCGGGTGTCGCGCCGTCAGGGCGATCGCTGGCAGACCCAGCAGGACGCCGCTGCCTACCAGGAACAGCAATACCAGCAACAGGCCTACCAGCAGGCCCCGCCGCCGCCGCCTCCTCCGGCAGCTCCAGCGGCCGACGACACCTTGGATCAGCTCAAACAGCTCGGTGAGCTCCACGCCGCCGGTGTCCTCACCGACGAGGAGTTCGCGGCCCAAAAAGCCAAGATCCTCGCTCAGTAGGGGTCGGTGCGCTGATCAGCGTCGCAAGCGGCCGGTCCACAACGAGACCAGGCGGGCAACGAAGGTGATCAAGAACACCTGCCCGACAAACGCCTCGACAACGACGAGCCGCTTGGCCAACTCGGTGGCCGGGGTGATGTCACCGTAACCCACGGTGGTCAGCGTCACGAACGAGAAATAGATGTAGTCGCCTGCGGCGACCACGCCGTTGAGGGTGTTCGCGCTCGTGAGGAGTTCGAGGCTGTGGAGGACCGAGGCCATCACGAATGCGAGCAAGGCGTAGACCGACACACCTCCCATCACGGTCTGAAACGTCACGTGTTGGTGACGGGTGATCCTGTTCAGGATGGCGAGGATCGCAGAGAACTGCGCCACCGCGAGGAGCGCCAGTCTCCAGCCATCCGCGGCATCCGACGCAACCAACCCAAGCGACAGCGTGGTCAGCAGGACGACGAGGGTCGCCACGAGGCCGATCCGGCGAAGTCTCTTCGGCACTCCAGGCGACCACAGCGCCGCCAAGAGCAAAATGATCCACAGGATCGAGTCGACTGCGATCAGAAATCGACTCGTGTCCACCCCGGATAGGACGTATCCCACCAGGATTATCAGCAACACGAGGCCGTAGCGCTCCCTGATGGGCACGCCGACCGATACCTGCTCGATGTCCTCGACCAAGGATTCCTCGGAGGGACCTGACTGCTGGCTGCTCATCGGGCCCTGGTGAGTTTTTCGATCATTCCCAGCCCCTCTACTCCTTGGAGCGCAGACGGTGTCGATCTGCGGTGGTTCCATTCTGCACGGGAGCTCCAGGGTTCATCACATAGAGTGCCGTCGCAGCATCCAGACAAAGCCGGGGGTAGCAGCCGAATGGCACCGACCAAGTGAGCCTCTTCAACTCCATGTTGCCCTACGCGTTGGGCGCTGCGGCCGCTGCCCCGATAGTCCTCGTGGTAAGCGCCGTGATCGTGACCAAGGCGAAGCGTCCCATCGCTGCGGGACTCGCCTTCGTCGCTGGTGCGGTGGCCCTCGATGTGGTGTTTGCGATCATCATCCTGTGGATCGCTGAGGCGACCGGAACCGATTCATCGAGTGGGGACCTGGGGGCGGTCGTGGACACCATGCTCGGGGCGATTTTCGTGATCCTCGGAATCGTCGCGGTGTTTTCCAAGCCGTCCCCCGAGAAGGAGGAAGCCAACCGCCGCCGGGTGGAGGGATTCGCATCGTCGGGATTCGGGTCGCTGCTCAAACTCGGCGTTGCGGTGCAGGTGATCAACTCCGATGCCCTCGTCGTCTACGCCGCCGGTCTCAAAGAGATCCCCCTGGCAGATCCTGCGCCAGCTGTGGCCACCGTCGTCATCGTCCTCATCGTTTTCCTGTTCATCATGCTCATCCCTTATCACCTCCCAATAGTTCTCCAGCTGGTCGCCCCTCGAAGCTCGCAGAGGATCCTGGGTGGGATGTCTGAGTGGCTTCTGGCCCGCACCCGCCTCATCGAGATCGTCGTCGGTCTGGGGCTGGGTGGCATATTCCTGTTCAAGGGGCTCTCCGACCTGCTCTGAGCTGTGGGCTGGTCAAGCGGCGGCGTCCTGGGTGGCGTAGTGGGCCAGTAGCTGCTCTTCTTCCTCCCTGGGCGGGAAGAGGAAGAAGACGACGGCGGCCCCCAGCAAAACGGCAACGATGCCGGCTATGTATGCCCACTCGTCCCCCTGCAGGAAGGAAGTCTTCGCGGCCGCAGTGATCTCGCTCGCGTATTGCGGATACTGGCCTGCCACGGCCTCCGCCCCGGCGAACGACTTGGTGAGTTGGCTCTGAACGCTCGCTGTGACCTGTGCCTGCTCCGGCGATGCGCCGATCGCCGCCACCGCCGCAGCGGCATAGCCGGCGGTGAGCAGGGCGCCGAAGATCGACTGCATGATGGCGCCACCCAGGTCACGCTGGAGATCTGCGGTACCCGACGCCATCCCGGCCCGCGTCACAGGCACGGAGCCAGTCAAGGAATGTGAGGCGGGGGGTCCGGCAAGCCCGACTCCGATCCCCATCAGGGCATAGCCCAATCCCACCTGCCAGTAGGCGCTTCCCTCACCCCAGAGCAACAGCATCGTGAGGAAGCCAAGGAGGCAGAAGGAGTAGCCGAACAGCAAAGTTGCTCTGGCGCCGCTCCGCTCGACCAACTTCGCCGATCGGGGTGCGACCAGCACCATCAGGAGAGCCGCCGGGAGGATTGCCGCCCCTGCCTCGAGGGTGGAGTATCCGAGCACGTTCTGCAGGAATTGCTGGCCGATGAACATCGCACCCATCAGCGAACCGAACACGATGATCCCAGCCACAGCTGCGACCCAGAAGATTCGACGCTTCGCGATGTCGAGGTCGTAGAGAGGGCTCTCCGTCCGGCGTTGTCTGATGACGAAGGCAGCCCCGGAGGCGACGGCCACGATGGCCAGCGACAAGACGAGCGTCGCTTCGCTCTGCACTGGTGCGAAATTGATGGCGAGGATCAAGCTCGACACGAGCACGACGGAGAGGATGCCGCCAAGGTTGTCCACGGGCTCGGTTGTCTCATTCACGTGGCTCGGGACGAAGCGATAAGCCATGAAGAGAGCCACCGCAGCCAGCGGCAGCGTGATCAGGAACACCGAGCCCCACCAGAACTCGAGGAGCAGGGCTCCGGCGATCAGCGGACCTAGGGAAGCGATCGCACCCCCGCTCCCTGACCAGAGCGCGATCGATTTGGTCCTGGCCGACCCAGACCAGAGGGCGGTGATCAGCGCGAGAGTGGTCGGAAAGGCCATTCCAGCCGAGATCCCTCCGATCAAACGCGCTAAGAACAAGACCTCGTCGCTGGGGGCGTAGGCAGCGAGCAGGCTGGCCGGTATCGCGAGCGATACTCCAAGCAGCAACATCATCTTGCGCCCATGTCGATCGCCGACTGCGCCGAGGTAGAGGACGGAGGCTGCGAGCCCCAACGAGTAGCCAACGGCGATCAGATTGAGCACCGTCTGGGAGGAGTCGAAGGCGGCACCGATGGAGGGCAGGGCCACATTGGCCACGGATAGGTTCAAATTGGCGACTGCGGCCACCAGGATGAGGGTCACCAGGACGCGTCCCCCACCGGCGGGTGCTTCCGAGCCTGCGCCTGATCCAGGAGATCGTGTGGTCATGACTTTCAGCCTGCCGCCGCCGGGGGAGGGGTGGATTGACCCTCGACGAGGAGACCCAAGTCTCGCAGCTCCTGCTCTGACTTGCCGGCGAGCTTGCGACCCAGGAGTGGCCTCTTTTCGCCGTGGATGACAACGCCACCAGGCTCGACCGGCAACGGCTCTTCCCATCCTCGATATAGGGCGGCGACACGGAACGCGAATCCCGCGACGAACGCGATCCCCATCGCCCACCAGGTGCTCGCCCCGGCCCAGTAGACCAGGATCCACACCCC
>JALDXP010000085.1:0-10470 GCA_032154885.1 Actinomycetota bacterium | reverse complement strand
GGCAGAACCGTCACCTATCGAGCAACCCGGCATCACGCGCCATCGACGCCGCGTCAGAACGACTGTTGGCGCCCAGCTTGCCGAGGATCGCAGAGACGTGATGGTCGACCGTTCGGTTCGAGACGAAGAGCCGGTCAGCGATCTCGGCATTGGTCATGCCATCGGACAGATGGCGGAGGACTTCCAGCTGTCGAGCGGTCAGTCCGAAGGGGTTGTCACGCGTGGCCCTGGTTGGTCCCCTGGGGACACGGTTGACCCCCGCCTCAGCCAGGTCTGAGCGGAGTCGCGCTGCCACCGGAATGGCACCGAGATCGTCGAAGATCCCCAGCGCCTCGATGCGAGCATCGGTGTCTCCATGGCTCAGGGCCACAGCGCGGTCATAAGGAATGCCGCGCTCCTTCCAAAATGACGCGGCGCCCTCCCAGTCCCCGTCGCCGGCCAGCCGATACGGCTCGGGGGCGATATCGGGTAGGTGGTCGATCTCGCCGATCAAATGGAGCCAGAAGGCAAGCTCGCCGGCCATCCAGGGAGAGTCGCGGTCGATGCAGTCGGCGAGAATCTCACGCATTTGGGGGAAGATCGTCTCATCGAGCTTGCCCCCGATCCAGACGTACTCGGCCAGTGAAATCGCTGCCGGCGTGGTCCGCTGGACCTCGTTTGCCTGAAGAGAGCGTTCCCAACCATCCATCAGGTGGGTCTTGGCATCCGGCTCGCCTCGGCGGGCCTGCAATCGACCAAGCAGAGTGCTGGCGACGATGTTGGCCGTGCCCAGCTCGGCGAGGGTGTCGAGCACGAAGCAGACCTTCGCTTCGGCCTCCGCCCAGTTCCCCCTCATCTCGTCTATCAGGGCCAGCTCCCCTGTCACGTACGCATCGAATGAAGCGATTTCCCGATCAATCGAGAGTTCGTGGGCCCTACCCGCCCACAACTCGGCGGTCGGGAGGTCGCGGTAGTAGATCGCGCCCCAGCTGATGTTCACTGCGGCCCGGATCTGGTCGTGGCTGGAATGGATGTCGGCAGACATGGCGTAGCTCTCCTCCAGCTCCTCCATGCCTTCCGGGTACCGGGCGATGACCTTGGCCGTCCCGATGTTGTTGAGGGCATGTGCCCGGGCCTGGCTCGGGCCCTCGCCCGCCACGGCCAGGGCCTTCTCCCCGTACCAACGGGTTCGCTTCTCGTCGCCGGCCAACATCGCCAGCTGTGAGATCGCTGAGTATGCGGTCGCCAGGGGAAGCCCACCGACCGACTCCAGGACCGATGCCGCCTCGTTGGCCATCTCCGTGGCGAGGGCGCGACGATTCCGCACCCAAGCGATCCGACTCCCTATCAGCAGCGAGTTCCCGAGCTTCTCCGGATCGCCAAGTCTTCGCCGGATGCCTATTCCGATCTCGATGATCTCCTCGGCCCACGCGATCTCACTGCCCAGATATTCCTCGAAGGCCCAGAGGTCGTAGTGGTCGGCGCACATCTCAGGTTCCAGCTGGTCGAGAAAGGGCTCGAGGGCTCGCAGATGGGCGACCGCCTCGCTGTGGCTCTCCATGGCTGCGGCACGTCGTGCAGCGAGGGGAGCCAGGCGCACCAGGGCATCGACATCCCCACCGACGCGGGCGTGGTGGGCGGCCCGCGACACGTCGTAGTGGAGGTCCTCGACTGCCCGGAGCACCTCGAGGTTTATCTCGCGTCTCCTGATCTGAGGGAGGTCGGTCTCGACCGAGCGACGGGCGAGCTCGTGTCGGAACGTGAGAGCGTTCTCCTTGAGCACAACCACCCCCGCCGCCTCCGCCTCGCTGGCGGCCTCTTCAGAGGGCCCGAGTACTGAGTCCACCAGCTCCAGCTCGGCCCGGCCCGGCACCACCGAAACCAGATCCACCAGGGCCCGCGAAGCCGGAGAGAGACGGGAAACCCTCCCCATGACGGCGTCCCGCACCGAGCCCGGGACCGATTCGTGCTCGGCGCCCAGGACCTCGGTCAGGAAGAAGGGGTTGCCCCCGGTCAGCTCCCACAAACCGTCGGTGGCCCCTCCTGCCTCCGATGCCAGCTCGGAAACGGCGGCCGGAGAGAGGGGGGTCAGCGTGATCCGCTCCAGGACCGACGCAGCGATGTCGGCCAGGGCCACTCGGAGAGGTCGGTCGCCAGGCACCTGGCCATCGCGATAAGTGAGGATCAGCAGTCCGTGGGTCCGGCTGATTCGTCGACCCAGGAACTTGATCAGATCGAGTGTGGCCTCATCGGCCCAGTGGATGTCCTCGATGACGACGACTGTGGGTCGCAGCGACCGGGACATGAGCTCGAGGACGAGCGCGAACACCTCGTATCGATCTTGACCGCGCAGCGCTTCGGTCAGTAGAGGCTCATCCAGTGCCATGTCCCAGATGGGACCCAGGGGCCGGGCGGTGAGGAGGTCGTCGCAACCGCCCCACAGAACGTGGGCGTCCTCCAGATGGGAATCGGTGAAGACACGGACCGCCGACGTCTTCCCGATGCCGGCCTCCCCGCGCACCAGCACCGCCCGCCCATCGCCATCTCTGGCGGTGGCGAGCAACTTCTCCAGACGCTGGAGGACGTCGTCGCGTTCCAACAATTGCATCGTCGAAGGATGGTAACGAGAGCGCCGTTTAGCTCCTATGGGGGACCACCCCTATCCTCCAATCGGTGCTCGCCCTGAAAGACCTGCACAAGCGTTACGACGAGGTCGTCGCCCTCGCCGGGTGCACTTTGCAGGTCGACAGAGGCCGAATGCTCGGTTTTCTAGGTCCCAACGGCGCCGGTAAGACCACCGCGATGCGCACCATCTTCGGGCTTGTCACCCCCGATTCCGGTGAGGTCACATGGAAGGGCGGGGCCATCGGGATCGAGCAGAAACGCCGGTTCGGCTACATGCCCGAGCAGCGAGGTCTCTACCCAAAAATGAGGGCACAGGAGCAACTGGCGTACCTGGGACGGCTCCGGGGGATGGACGCCAAGGCGGCCTCTGCTTCAGCTGACACGTGGCTTGAGCGTCTCGGACTGGCAGACCGCCGGATGGACCGGGTGGAGGTGCTTTCTCACGGCAACCAGCAGCGCGTCCAGTTGGCAGCTGCACTGGTGCACGATCCCGAGCTCTTGGTGATGGACGAGCCATTCAGCGGCCTCGATCCCATCGCAACCGAGACCATGGCCGACATCCTCCGTGAGGAGGCGGAAAGAGGCAAGGCTGTGGTGTTCTCCTCACATCAGCTCGACTTGGTCGAGGACATCTGTGAAGAGGTTGCCATCATCAACGCCGGGCAGATAGTGGTCGAGGGAGACGTGCGCGAGCTGAAGGATGCGGCTCCGATCCGCCACCTCGAGGTCGAGCTCGATGGGGAGGTCGGCGATCTGTTCGACAGCCTCGAAGGCGTGCGCCAGATCCGATCTGACGATCACATCCACACGGCGATAATCGACTCCGGCACTGATGTTCGAGGCTTCTTGTCCAGGGCCCAGGAAGTCGGGAAGCTGCGTCATTTCGCCTACACGACACCTTCGCTGTCAGACCTCTTCAGGGAGGCGGTCAAGTGAGCTCG
Organism: Actinomycetota bacterium; assembly: GCA_032154885.1. GTDB lineage: Bacteria > Actinomycetota > Acidimicrobiia > Spongiisociales > ZC4RG35 > JARDZU01. The sequence goes on along the minus strand of JALDXP010000085.1, from coordinate 6,925 downwards.
ATGGGAACCGTGTGGCGGATAGCCGTGCGGGAAATCCGCGAGCACGGAAGGTCGAAATCGTTCCTGATCACAACAGCGGTCACATTCCTCCTGGTAGGGGCCTTGGTCGTGGTCCCCGGGCTCATCGGCGGGGGTACCGAGGAATCCACCGTCGGCGGCGTCGGCGAGGGCAACGAGCCGATCGTTGTCGCAGCCGAGCAACTCGGCAATGCATCCGACGAGTCCGATGCCGAGCCCTCGGTCTCCATCGAACTGCAGGAGTTCCAGGATCGTGAGGCGGCCGAGACCGCCCTCGACGAGGGCGAAATCGACGCCATCCTGATCGATGGGTCTGAGGTGGTCGTCGAAAGTGTTGGAGGCTTTGGCGAGTCCAGTCTGCTCAGCCTTCTCCAGCAGGGTGCGGCCTCGGTCGAGCTCGAGGCCGTTGTCGCCGAGGGGGGTCAGGCTGCCGCCGACGTGATCGAGGTAATGACGTCGGATCCGTTGGAGACCACGACCCTCACCGGACCCGAGGCAGGTGACGAGACCCGGGGAGCGGTGGCGTACGCCGGGCTCCTCCTGCTCTATATCGCCGTCTTGCTCTACGGGAACTGGATGCTGGCAGGGGTGACCGAGGAGAAGTCCAATCGTGTTGTCGAGGTCCTACTGTCGAGCGTCAAGCCGTGGCAGATCCTCGCCGGGAAGATCATCGGGATCGGCTCGCTCGGCATCGCCCAGTTCGCCGGGACGATCATCGTCGCCTTCCTCGCGGTCAACCTCACCGGTGCCATCGAATTGCCAAGTCTCGATGTGGTGGTCGTGGCCAACCTCATCTTTTGGTTCATACTCGGATTCCTCCTTTTCGCGGTGATGTACGGCGCCGCAGGATCCCTGGTCAGCCGTATGGAGGACGCCCAGAACGTGGCCTTCCCCATGTCGATGATCGCCGTCGCCGGATTTTTCGTATCGATCGCGGCACTTGGAGATCCCGACGGCACAGTCGCCGTGGTCGGCACCTTCATCCCCTTCACAGCTCCCTTCGTGGTCCCGGTCAGGGCCGCTCTCGGTGCCATACCGGCCTGGCAGTACATCGCGTCGGTCGTCATCACGATCGCCACCATCGTTGGTCTGGTGCTGGTTGCAGGCCGGATCTACGCCGGAGGCCTGCTCAGGTTCGGGACCCGGGTCAAGCTCAGGGAGGCCTGGCGGTCGGCCGAGACCTAGAGTCGACGGTCAATGGCCTACGACGAGGCGCTGGCGTCCCGGGTTCGGGAGACCTTGGGTGAGAACCCCGAGATCACGGAGCGCAAGATGTTCGGCGGGATCGCCTTCATGCTCTCGGGCAACATGGCGGTGGGGGTAAGCAAGGACGACCTGATGGTCCGGATCGACCCTGACGACCAGGACGATGCTCTCGCAGAGCCCGGCGTTCGTATCTTCGACATGACCGGTCGCCCGATGAAAGGCTGGATCCTCGTCGCCCCCGAGGCCACCGCGGAGCAAGCAAATCTGCAGAGATGGGTAGACGCCGGGCTCGACTTCGCCGGATCCCTCCCACCCAAATAGGCTCACCTCGTGGGCTACGAGCACATCGAGATCGAACGGGACGGGCATCTCGCCACCCTCTGGCTCAACCGGCCCGAGAAGCTGAACGCGATGTCAGCGGACATTTGGCGGGACATCCCTGCGGCCATGGCCGAAATCGATGCCGACGACTCGGCGCGGGTTGTCATCCTGGCGGGCCGTGGCGAGGCTTTCACGGTCGGAATCGATATCGAGCTCCTCGCCTCGCTGCAACCGGGGGCTGGATCACGCGCCGAGACCAGCATGAATCTCTATCGCACCATCAAGGACCTGCAGCGGACCGCCAGCTGCCTCGCCCAATCACCCAAACCGGTGATCGCGGCTGTCCATGGCTATTGCCTCGGAGGCGGCATGGACCTGATCACCGCATGCGACATTCGTGTGGCCTCGCAAAACGCAATCTTCTCGATTCGCGAGACCCGGATGGGGCTTGTCGCCGACGTCGGGTCATTGCAGCGTCTGCCCGCCATCGTCGGGCCGGGCCACACCGCCGAGCTCGCCTACACGGGCAGAGACATCGACGCCACCTGGGCGTTGAAGATCGGCCTCGTCAACGCTGTGCTTCCTTCGGCAGACGCCGCCCTCCAAGCCGCAAGAGAGACTGCCGCCGAGATCGCCGATAACTCGCCTCTTGTCGTTCGGGGGATCAAGCAAGCCCTCGCCGGCAACGAGGGGCAAACGGTCGAGCAGGCCCTGGACAAGGCGGCACAGTGGAACGCCGCCTATTTGATCTCGGACGACCTGACCGAGGCGATCACGGCTTTCGTCGAGAAGCGGAAACCGGAATTCACCGGCACCTGATTGGAACCAACCGGCAATTCTTCGGCGTTCATCTGATTCAAACGAAAGGCACACTCTGAGGTCACGACTTACCCTCGCCGTCCTCGCCGTCGCCATCCTCGTCCTAGCTGCCTGTGGCGAGGATGCCGCCTCGTCGACGACCACGACCACGGTCCTCGCGTCACCGACCTCGTCACTTGCCACCACGACCACATCGTCGTTGGCGACCACCACCAGCACCACCCCTGCGACGACCACAAGCCCGCCGGCGAGCACATCTAGCAGTGGCAGTTCAGAATTGCCCGGCGAGCCGACCGGCTTCGGACCGGTCGCGGGCGACACCCTGGCGGTGGTCGGTGTGGCCCACGATGATGTTCTGAATCTGCGGGCAGCCCCCGGGGCGGACCAGGAGATCCTGGAGGGGATCCCACCCACCTACGAGGCACTGACCGCCCTCGGCGAGACTCGGGAGCTGCCGGGCTCGCTCTGGATCGGAGTCGATTACGAGGGCACCGAGGGCTGGGTGAACCTCAGCTTCATCGGGTATTTGGGCGACACCACCGACGTCACCCACGCCGTAAGCGAGCAACTCGGCGGGACTCCTGGTGCGGAGACGATGCTCGAACTCGGCTTGACCGTTGCTGAGGGCATTGCCGCTGACTCTTCGGCCGACATCGTGATGAGTGCGGCACCGAGTGTGGGAGACCTCGGCGAGGTCACATTCGACGTCACCGGCTTCGAAGATGACTCCGTACGTGGAAGCCGGCTCCATGTGTTCGGCCAGCCGATCGACGAAGCCTTTCTGCTTGCGTCCGTAGAGGCAACCGTCATCTGCGCTCGGGGCGTCGACAACGGAGCCTGCATTTGACTCTGGCACGGTGAGGAAGCCCCGCTGGTTGGGAGCTTCAGTCACGCAACCAGAGCGACATCGACTTCGGATGCATGCTGGCGGCTACCACGAGCTGGAGATCTCGCCCCAGCTGCTCCGGATCGACCTCGGTGCGGAGACGTTGTGAGAACGCCTCGATGGTTCGTGACAGGTCGTAGCGGGAGCGGTTGAACCTGCGATCGACGAAGTCCTGGACCCTCCTTCGCAGCGGGTTGAATAGACCTGCAACTGCCAAAGTCGAGGCGGCCACGACCAAGCTGTTTCCTCGAGAGGGGAGAAGGTCACCGAGTACGAAAACCAACGCGACATAGGTTCCAGCGAGGAGAGCGGTGACTGCTCCGTATGACACCGTGCGGGAGATGATCCGGTCGATGTCATAGAGCCGGTATCTGAGGATCGCCATTCCGATCGAGATCGGCACCGCCGTGAGTGCCAGCGCGATGACGAGATTCACTGTGTCGTCGCTCAACCCGTCCCAGACAACCGTTCCGGCCAAACCGATCGCCAACAGGACGACGCCCAGGGCCACCCACTTCAACTGTTGTCTCTCCTCACCCGCAGACTGGCGATACCTGACGATGAGCGAGGCGACGGAGGCCAGGATGGGGACCAGCATCAGGTAAAACCCACTCTCGAAGACTCGCAGTAAGGGGCTCGTCTCTTCGAGGGCGAGCGGGTTATCGATAGGCAGTCCTTCGAAAGCGCCTGGGCCGAAAAGGACCGCCGCGAACAACAAAGCCATGCCGAGTCCCGCCATCCAGCCCACGAGCTTCCACCGTGGCGAGGGCAGGCGACCGGTCGGGAACAGAAGCAGCAAGAAGGTAGCCGACACTCCAAAGGCCAATTGGAACATGAGATCGCCGAGCCATACCGCGATCGGCCCGACCGGTAATGAGCCCGCCTGGGCTACGGCAACCTCGACGTAGATGACCAGGAAGGAGCCGGTGGCGAAGCCAAAGGCAGCGACCCGGAGAAGCCACCCGATGGTATTGCCCGGCCGGCGCAGCCCGATCAGCGTGCCGACGGCGCTGGTGGCCAACACGAAAAGCACCGTTGCATATGCGGTTGCGTCGGATCCCGGGCCTTCACCAGTGAGGGTCGACAGGACAAGCGCACCGACTATCTCGAGCATGATCACGACGAAGGTCGCGACCACGGGCCATGAGGTGGGTCGCTTCATGGTGGGGCGGGCCGACCCACGCCGTCGACGCTCACCTTTTCGCTGTCACCGATCTTGACGTAGGAGTGTGCGAAGAGCCGAGTTCTTGTAGATGTTGGAGAACTGGTTCCACTGTCGCTTCTTGTCGACCAGCTGCACGCTGGTCTCGACGACGGGCGTCACGATCCCGAAGTGCGCCGCCACCTGAGTCAGCGTGTGGGTCCAGATCCTGTCCTCCAACCGTGATGTGTAGAGCTTGAAGCTGGCTTCGTAGAGCGGGTCGTTGGCGCGGACCAAGAGATGGATCCGGGTCACGGTCACCCCGTCCTCCGCCTCGTGGGCGCTGAATGTGATGATGGCCGCCCACGGATGGCCTTCGGGCGTCATGTATGACCAGGATCGATCGTCGGCGTAGATGACCCGGACGCCCGTCGTGATCTTGGTCGGCCCCTTACCCCCGCCGATCACAGCCACTTCACCCGGGGCTATGCCGCCGACCGGGGCGTAGAACTTGTTGTCCGGGTGCCAGAACTCGCCGAAGTTGGCCTTCCAAGTGGCGATGACCTCTTCCGGGGTCGGACCCGGGATTCGCACCTCGTAAGTCTTCTGCCACAGCTGACCGAATCCCTGGAGCGGCCCGGTGGGCTTGCGACCCTCCACATTGCCCTTGCGCGCACCCTCGGCGACTTCTCCAACATGGAAGGCATCCACCGGTTGTGCCCAATTCTCAGTGTCCCTCGGCTCGGTCAACTCAAATCCTTTCTCTGTTGTCATCAGTTGACCAGAGGGGCGTTCCGCCACCGTTACGGGCGACTTCGTCCCGGTTCGAGGAGCCGGTGACCATGTCGTAACGCCCCTCGGGCAGAATCATGGGCACATGGTCGAATATGACGCAGTCGTGGTCGGCTCCGGCCCCAACGGGCTCTCCGCCGCCGCGGAGCTGTCGAGACGCGGGAAAAGGGTGCTGGTAGTCGAGCAGGCCGACGAGATCGGTGGTGGGACCAGGACAGAGGAGCTGACCCTTCCCGGATTCGCCCATGACATCTGCTCGGCGATCCATCCTCTCGGTGTCGCCTCGCCCTTCTTCCGCGACCTCGGTCTCGAGGTGGAGTGGATCCATCCCACGGTCCCACTCGCCCATCCGCTCGGCGACGGCCGCGCGGGAGTCGTTTTCCGGGAGGTCGACGCCACTGCCGATCGATTCGGCCCGGACGCCCGCCACTACACGCGAATTTTCGGGCCACTGGTCGAGGCGGCGGATGCGGTGATGGAAGACTTCCTGGGGCCAATGACCCTGGTCCCCGACAATCCAGGCAGCTTTGTCAAGCTGGCGACCCGTGGCGCTCTGCCGGCTTCGATCATCGCCTCGGGGTTCTCCTCGGAGGAGGCGCGCGGCGTTCTTGCCGGTCTGGCCGCCCACGCCATCGCCCCGTTCAGCTCTCCCCTCACCGGAGGAGTGGCGTTGCTCTTCGGGGTCGCTGCCCACGCGTACGGCTGGCCGATGGCACGCGGTGGGTCACAACGAATCGCCGAGGCACTGGCCAAGGTCATCTTGGATGGAGGCGGCAGCATCGAGACGGGCCGCATGATCGGCTCGATCGACGAGCTTCCCAGCAGCGACGCTGTCGTTTTGGACGTGATGCCCCGGGCGGCGGTGCGAATCGGCGGCCACAGGGTCAGCCCTCGTGAGCGACGCCGGCTGACGGGTTTGAAGGTCGGGCCGGCTGTGTTCAAAGTCGACTGGGCCCTGGACGGCCCTATCCCGTGGGCCGACGAGTGGAGCCCCCAGGCCGGGACGGTCCACGTCGGCGGGACCTGGGAGCAGGTCAGCCAAGCGGAGGATCAGGTCCATGCAGGGCAGCATCCGGAACGCCCCCTCGTCCTGGTCGCCCAACAGTCCAGGTTCGACCCAAGCCGGGCACCGGAGGGCAAACACACTGCCTGGGGTTATTGCCACGTCCCTTCGGGATCCGATGTCGACATGACCGACGCGATCGAAGCGCAGATGGAGCGTTTCGCCCCTGGCTTCAGGGACCTGATCCTTGGGCGTCACACCATGAACGCCGGCCAGTTCGAAGCGCACAACCCCAACTACATCCGGGGCGACATCGCCGGAGGCGGCTTCGGGGTGAAGAAGGTCTTCCAGCTCGGTGCGACCGCCCCGTATCGCATCGGCGACGGTCTCTTCCTGTGCTCATCGGCCACCCCACCCGGGGCGGGTGTGCACGGTATGTGTGGCTATTACGCCGCCCGGGCCGCCCTCAAGGACTAGACGCTGCAGGCGCTTCATCGACGGCTCTCACCCACATGCCAATGGAGTCGGGTTGCATGGTCGATGAGACGACATCGACCCAGCCGGTCATGACATCTTCAGGGTCGACTCGGTCCCGGAGGGAAAAGGCGAAACCGTCCATCACCCGTTGGGCGTCATAGCGTTGGCGATTGAACCGGCGATCCACCCCACCCTGAACCCTCCTCCGAAGCGGGTTGAACAGGGCAGCCACCACCAATGTCGAGCTGGCCACGGCCAGGTC